>JANOKO010001445.1:0-1543 GCA_031419335.1 Planctomycetota bacterium | reverse complement strand
GTCGATAATCGTGGTCGAGTCCTTGTCGACTTCGACGCGCTTGGCACGTCCGAGGTGGGACAGCTCCACCGACTCCAGCTTAATGCCGAGGTCTTCGGAGATCAGCGTCCCACCGATCAACACACCCATGTCGGCCAGCATCGCCTTGCGACGATCGCCGAAGCCGGGAGCCTTGACGGCGCAAACATTCAGTACGCCTCGCAGCCGGTTGACGACCAGAGCTGTCAGGGCTTCACTATCGACATCTTCGGCAACGATCAGCAGCGGCTTACCGGAGTGCGCCACCTTTTCGAGCAGCGGAACCAGTTCCCGAAGGTTCGAAATCTTCTTCTCGTGCAGCAGGATATGGCAGTCCTCGAGAACGGCCTTCATCACGCTGGTGTCGTTGATGAAGTAGGGGCTGATGTAGCCCTTGTCGAACTGCATTCCCTCGGTGAGTTCGAGAGTTGTCGTGTTCGACTTACCCTCTTCGACGGTGATGACGCCATCGCGACCGACCTGCTCCATCGCGTCAGCGATCAGCTTGCCGATGGCCGAGTCGTTGTTGGCCGAGATCGATCCAACGTGCTCGATTTCCTTCTTATCGCTCACCGGCTTGGAGATCGATTCGAGGAACTCGATGGCCGAATCGACAGCCTTTTCGATCCCCTTGCGGACCACGGTCGGGTTGGCCCCGAGGGTGATGCTGCGGAGACCTTCGTGGTAGATCGCCCGAGCGAGGACCGTGGCGGTCGTGGTGCCGTCACCGGCCACGTCGCTGGTCTTGCTGGCGACTTCGTTGACCAGCTTGGCACCCATGTGCTCGTACGGGTCTTCGAGTTCGACGTCCTTCGACACAGTCACGCCGTCCTTGGTGACCACCGGGTTGCCGAACGACTTGTCGATGATCACGTTGCGGCCGGTCGGACCCATCGTGACGGCGACAGCGTCAGCCAGAATGTTCACGCCCTTCAAGAGCTTCAAACGAGCGCGGTCATCGAACAGAAGTTGCTTAGCCACTTCGGGACTCCTGGGGAGTGATGTATCTGGTGGGAGAGGGAGCCATCAGCGGTCAGCCATCAGCAGTCAGCCAGAATCGGCCAGAGAACTTCTGGCGAAAAACTGACGGCTGAGAGCTTCCCAGCCCTACTTCACGATCTTGGCGAGGATGTCGCTTTCGCGGAGGATCTTGACTTCCTGGCCATCGACTTCGATGTCCGTTCCGCCGTACTTACTGAACAGGACTTCGTCACCGAGGACGACCGAAATTGCCACGCGATCGCCGCTCTCCAGCAGACGGCCCGGCCCCACGGCCAGCACCTTGCCCCGCTGGGGCTTTTCCTTGGCCGCATCGGGCAGGACAATCCCGCCAGCTGTGGTTTCTTCGGCATCGACCGGACGAATGACGACACGATCATCGAGAGGCTTGAGGCTCATGCTCATTGGATTGATTCCTGAGTTCGCTAGATGTTGATCGGGGTGAACGCCCAGGGGTTGCAACCCCTGGGCTTTTTGTAGTTCGACTGATGACTGAGATCTGACAACTTCAGATGGCTGACTGCTG
>JANOKO010001444.1:0-1050 GCA_031419335.1 Planctomycetota bacterium | reverse complement strand
CACGGTTACTATCGCCCGCAAGATCGAGGCGATGGGACTGGAACGAGTTCAGGTCCGCAGCCCGATGACGTGCGAGGCCGAACTCGGCGTTTGCCAGCTGTGCTACGGAATGGACCTTTCGACTGGGCAACTGGTCGAAGAAGGACTGGCTTGCGGCATCATCGCTGCACAGTCGATCGGCGAGCCCGGCACCCAGCTGACCATGCGTACGTTCCACGTCGGTGGAACCGCTCAACGACAGTTGCAGGACAGCGATCTGCGAGCCAAGAAGGCCGGTAAGGTTCGCTTCTCACGCATCCGCAGTGTGACCAACTCCGAAGGGCAGAACGTCGTTCTGACTCGAAACGGGGAAGTCGTGATCATCGACATGAAGGATCGCGAACTCGAGAAGTACACGATCCCGAACGGTGCCGTGCTGCTGGTCAAGGAAGACGAAACCGTCGCCGCTGGCCAGGTTCTGTGCCAGTGGGATCCCCACTCGGTTCCGATTCTGTGCGACGTCGGCGGTACGGTCCGCTACGAAGATCTGATCGAAGGCCGCTCGATGAAGGTCGAGCAGGAAGTGGGTGGACACATCCGCCGGACCGTCATCGACCACAAGGGCGACCTGCATCCGCAGATCGTCATCGAGGACAGCACCGGCAAGATTCTCAACTTCTACTACATCCCCGAACGGGCGATCGTGGAAGTCGAAGAGGGGGCTCATGTGTCCGCCGGTACGGTGGTCGGCAAGACGCCTCGCGAAGTCGGCGGAACCCAGGACATCACCGGGGGTCTACCCCGTGTCACCGAACTGTTCGAAGCCCGCAAGCCCCGCGATCCGGCGGTCATCGCCGAGATCGATGGGGAAGTCGAGATCATGCTCGAGAAGAAACGCGGGAAGCGAGTCATTGTGGTGCATGGCCCGAATGGCACCGATAAGGAACACGTGGTGCCGCACGGAAAGCCGCTGCTGGTTCACACGGGCGACCTGGTGCGGTCTGGCGACGCTCTGGTGCGTGGACCGTTGGTTCCTCACGATATCCTACGAGTCAGCGGCGAAGAGGCCGT
>JANOKO010001443.1:0-2560 GCA_031419335.1 Planctomycetota bacterium | reverse complement strand
GGCAACATGGCCTCGGCGTTGCCGCGAGCATCTTCCACTGGATGATGAGTATGCTTCGTCTGGCGAAGGTGCTTGAAGTTCGCCTGCGCATCCTTCTGGAAGCCCTTGTAGAGTGAACCTAGGTTCGTCGAGCTGAATCCGAACGGGTTCTTGCCCAAGAAGTGATGAAAGTACCAGTTGATGAATTGCCAATCGAATCCATTGTTGTCGGAGACGAACATCGTTCGCCCCCGGCAGTTGGAAGAGACCCAGGCCTGGAAGGTCTCCATGACTGACTGGGGATCCTCGAAGGTGAGGCATTCCTCGCGGGAGAATCCGCTGACGGCCAGAGCCTCGGGAATGAACGCTTCCGAGATCGGCTTCAGTCTTCCGTAAAAGGTGCGATTCAACTCTGGTTCGACGATGATGGCACCAAAGCAAATCATCGAATAGTCCCCAGGAATCGGCCCGTCAGATTCCACATCGACCATGACGTATGGCATGTCTTGTTCGCCCGGTTAAGGAGAGGTTTGCTCCCCTGTTGCTAATCTCTGGAGATGAGTTGGCCATCGAGCAGTTCGATCAGGGCGTAAACCAGATGGCGTTTGTCGTCATTGAAGTTCAATCGACTGCCAATCGTCTTGTCCGCCCACCCGCGAGCGCTCCCGCCGTCCTGGCCAAATTCTTGTGACATGGCTGTCCAGTCACAGATCATCTCGATGAGATCCACCTCACTCATGTCGTTAGGGTCGGCGTGAAACTCAGGGTGGTGGCGGTTGTTCTTCAAATGGTGCTGGATGGCAACTCGGACTTGATCCTCCATTCCGGGAGGGTAGTTAAATGGTTCGCCGCTGTGTCGACATCGATGGTATTCAGTGAGCCAGATGTACGGAATCCGTTCATCGAGTTGGAACTTCGACGCATCGTGAGTCGTTGCTCGCTCCATCAATTCAACCGTGTGTTTGGTCGCCCCCGCCATCACGTTCAAACAACGCCTGACCCGCTCGATGTGTTCACGAGTTCGCCGTTCATAAAACGCAATCATTTCGAGAGTCGGCTCAACAGGTGACATTGTAAGGCAACTCCTCGCCCAGCTTCAAAGACTTCGCGTCGCGGCTGAAAGCCAGGCCGCGACGCGAGCTTCGGATTTCAAATCGTTACCAACTCGGCTTTTCCGGCAAATACTTCTCGAATTCGGCGATCAGTGCCGTCTCGAACGCCCCGGCGTATGTTCCCGCGAAGAAGCGGTCGATCGCTTCGGCCTGGAACTTCTTCCAACTGAGTTCCTCGTGGCCGGGGTTGATCGGGAAATAGCGGGCCTTGACCGACTGGGCGGCCTTCATGTCGCCGGGGGCGTCGCCGATCATCAACACCTTGTCGGGTGAGTACCCCTTGGCGATCGCAGCGGTGAGGATTTCGGTCTTGCTGCCCATTTCCTGGCCGCAGATGGCCGAGACGTATTGGGCGATCCCATGCTCGCTCCACTCGGATTGGAGGGCCGGAGTCGGCGTGGCCGAGCAGACGATGAGGTCGGCCCGCCCCTGCAACTTCTGGAGGCTCTCGCGGACTCCCGGAAACGGAGGCACGCCGTGGACCATCCCCTTGATCGTCGCGTCAACCGCCGAGGACCACGCACTGGCCCGTACGAGGTCGGGATCGCCGGTCTTTTCGGCTTCGGCCTTGACCGTCCCGCTGGAGAGTTTTGATTCTCGCTTGACCCAGTCGCGGAGGCCCTGGAACTTCGGCACCTGGAACCCTCGGGCCTTCACATCTACCCGCTGCTCGAGGAGGTCGAGGGCCAGCAGGTAGGCCGGGAAGCGGTTGGCTCCGCGCGACTTGGAGTAGAGATTGGTGAACTCGGCGGCCTCGCGGGCGTACTTCGAGATCGCCTGCAATCCGAAATGATTGATGAAGTTCGGGATGAAGCACTCTTTGTGCTTGATCTCCATCGAGTCAAACGCACAGCCATCAGAATCAATGGCGACAAGGAAATCATGCTTCTTCTGAACAGTGGCAAGGGCGTCGGACACGCGCGGGAACTCCGGGAGGGGACATGCCGCAGTTGCAGGGTCAAATTGACCCATAACGCTCAGCGAGCAGTGGGGTAGTTACGTAGGGTATGTGGAGTCGTGAATGCTCACAAGCGGGGGAAGAGAGTGGGAGCATCGACGAAGAGGAGCATGACAAGCCACCACGAACGAGCGGAATTCGGGCCGTCAAGCTGTAACAGTCGTACCAACCACGCCGCAAACGGCCCCGGTAACGTCGTCCGACCGCACTCCCAGGGGTAGGTTTTGGACAATGGCCCCCCGGCGTGCGTATACTTTCGTGGGACCGCTGTCTTTCGGCCCATATTCTGGGGATGCCAATTCTTCGGCATCGAGTGTTGTCGTGGTGGAGAGTCAAGCATGTCGAACCAGGCCATTGACGAGGTGGAACTGGAGCCGCAAGCCAGTTTCGAGCAAAGTTCCAGTTCCGCTGACAATGAATTCAACTACCGCCCAGTCTCTTCGCTTGCGGTCTGTACTCTCGTGCTGGGTCTGTTGTCGCTGGTCGGCATCTTTCTGTGGATCATGCTGCC
>JANOKO010001442.1:0-1848 GCA_031419335.1 Planctomycetota bacterium | reverse complement strand
CTCTGCCCCCCGAAGGGGTCACACATCACAACCCAGGGTCGCGACCACCGATCGCGCACCCTGGGTGAGATCGTTCGCAGAGAACGAACTCTGAAGGGGTTCTACATGTCGTGAGCGGGTGTTCAACCCCTTCAGGGTTGGCGTTCCCGGGACACGTTTCCCAGGGTGCGCTCCTGCGTCGCGACCCTGGGCTGTGATGGAAAACCCCTTCGGGGTGCAGAGTGTTTCCAGGCCACAGAAAATGTGCGCAACGGGAGCACATTTGTGATGTGAGTCGTACAGAGGGAGTCTTTGGGGGATATCCGTAGGTTGCTCACGAGAGTGAATAAACGGAAGGCGATCATCAGTGGACCTGCTTCTGACGAATCGTCTGTAGAGAGCCTTTGCCTGCGGGCGCTAAACTGGTTTTCTCCGTGTCTCCGTAGTGAATTCCTTCCGCTGCCTGAGTTTCTGATGCACGCACGGAGCGGTCATCTGGTACGTTCAGAACCGCAATTCGGGAGATGACTTGGTAAAGTCCGGTTTTCGTCAGATCGATGGCTCTACCAGCGGTGCTGACTGACAATCGACTTCACATTGATCCCCCGATCTTGGAGCTAGCTGTGCTCACGTCCGAATCCCGCTGCCAAAAGTTTCCGACACTCTCAGAGATGGTCTACCTCAACAGTGCCGCGGAGGGGATCCCACCGACTGATGTGAGAGAGGCGCTGGATGAGTATTTCCGTGACAAGCAACTGGGCATGGAGGGACGGGGACCGCACTTTGCCGCGCTCGAGGAGACGAAGGCTTTGGTCGCCGGGTTCTATGGCCTCACCGATGGCGAGATCGGGATCTGCTCCTGTTCCTCCGAGGCGTACAATCTGGCGGCGATGGCCCTCCGATTGAAAGGCGGGGACGAAGTCATCATCAACGATCTCGACTTTCCGGCAGGGGCCACTCCGTGGCTCCAGCCCACGTGTCCGGCCAGCGTGCGTGTGTGGAAAGCCCGCGCAGGCGTCCTCCATCTGGAGGATTTAGCCACTCTGTTGAGTCCTCGCACGAGACTGGTGGCGGTCTCTTTGGTCAGCTTCTTCAATGGGTTTCGGTTATCCATACCGGATGTTTCCGAGTGTGTCCGTCGTGGGTCGGATGCACTGCTCTCAGTCGATGTGACCCAGGCTCTGGGCCGGATTCCATTGAATCTGCAGGGGGCGGACCTCATTGTCAGCAGTACTCACAAGTGGATACTCGCCAGCCACGGTGGCGGGTTGGTGGGTGTGCCAGCGGCGCGCGAGAAGGAGTGGACCGTCCCCGCAGGCGGCTGGTACAACTTACAGGACGCCTTTGGTGCGAATCGCTTTGAACACGCAGTGAGCAAGCCTGGGGCTGCCAGCTTTGCGGTCGGTATGCCGAATTTCCCGGCGATCTACGCGATCCGAGCCGGACTCAAATACATCCAGTCGGTCGGCGTTGAGGCCATCGACCACGCCGTTCGTCCACTGGTCCACCACGCCCTCTCCGAGATGGCGAAGCTGCCCGTGGAACTACTGACTCCGCGCGATCCCACCCAGGTCGCCGGGATCATCGCCTTCCGCCATGCCCAGGCCGAAGCCATCGCGAGACACTTGCAGGCGAAGAACATCCACGTGATGTCGCACGCTGGTCGCCTCCGTGTGGCGGTTCATGGGTACAACACGGCAGAAGATCTTGAGGTGTTCTTCATGGAACTGCATGCGGCCCTGCGTTCGGTATAAGATCCAAGTTCGGGAGAGCTGGCCCTTGAACTTTCACCCGGCCAAGATCACCTGACCACAACAGCTTCTCTTCCACCCTACACACACACCATCGCGTGGCAACCCGTACAGCCTT
>JANOKO010001441.1:0-2780 GCA_031419335.1 Planctomycetota bacterium | reverse complement strand
GCGGATTGACGTACTCCATCACCGGTGGAAAGGATCGAGCCCTGTTCCAGATCGTGACCAACACGGGAGTATTGTCTTTCACCACAGCCCCCGATTATGAGACCCCCACCGATCGCGGTCCTAATAATGTGTACGATGTCGAAGTGACCGTGAAAGACCCGGGCGGGCTACCGGATAAGCAGGATATTGCGGTGACTGTGGGGAATGTGAATGAGGCACCCACGATCACCAGTCACGGCGGCGGTGCGACAGCGTCAGTGTCTGTGGCCGAAGGAACCACGTTCGTCACCGATGTGCAGTCCAGAGATGACGATGGTACGCTCGAAGGAGAGGAGGGCTTGACCTACACGCTCACCGGCGGTGCTGACCAGTCGAAATTCTACATCGTAGCAACCACCGGCGTCCTGACATTCATCACAGCTCCCGGCTACGAAACGCCATCAGATGCCAGCGCGAACAATGTCTACGATGTCCAAGTCACGGTCACCGACGGAAGCTTGACCGATTTTCAGAACATTGCAGTGACGGTGGCGGATGTGAATGACATTGTGGATCTTGTTATTTATAATGGACAGGGGGCTGCCAGTCCGGTGGATGACGAAGCGGGTCTCGGGGCGTTTACGGTCGCGAACATGAATGACACCGATGGCAATGGAACCACTGACAATGCCGATGCGAATGGCGTGACGGGCGAAGTCGACCTCATGAAGCTGATTATCAAGCTGCCAGCTGGGGTCAACGGCGGAGTTGTCACTCTGAGCCTGTCCGGCCCGGCTGCTCTGTGGAATGACTCGAACAAAACCGTACCGGTTCAGATGACTGGCACCACAGCCACATTGACTTTAACTGCGAACACAATGACGGTGTGGGTGGAAGTGACCGCAGCGAGCACCTCACTTCGCGATGTCGCAATCACCGCGACCTATGCGGGGACGACCGATACGGTCAAGGCCACTGGGATTTGGACCGCCAGTGCGCTCATGCTGACGCAACAAGTGACATCGACAGTCGTAGGTACGCCAGGGAATCAGATCACCGTTGCGACTCCCACAAACGGTACTTTCTCCACTAACTATTGGATTCATATCCTTCACAATAATGCTTGGCAACGATACCGCGTTCTCGCCGTCACCGGAAACACGCTGACACTGGACATTAATGCAAACACGTCAACGGTCATTGCCATCGGGGATGTTGTACGAAGTGGGTATTGGAAGGAAATTGATAAGACAGATATGCTCAACACCTTTGAAAATCGCTCCTCTCAATTTGGCGGTTTAGCGGCGGAGGGTGCTTTTCTGGGAATCGGCAGTTCTTTCTACAATTCAATGGCCATGAAATTCACACTAACTCCCACAGGAATTGGCGATGTAGTCGCGAATCACCCTGCATCCGGGATTCGAATAGATATCACACGTCAGAAGGAAACCACAGTCTGGCACTACGAAACTGAGACATCACCTGCGATTAGACATGATAACCAAAGCACACTTTTTCCGAGTGGAGATGCCGCAAATGACGATGGGGGAAATCAGGACGAAGATACGAACATGTACAGTGATAACGGCGTAATCCGGGATGTCGTTTTCTCTCGAGACATGCCCGGGGAATATCCACTCACAGCACAGAACGCATTTGGAAATCGTGTCTATTATCGATTCGTCCAGCAGATGAATATGAAGGACTTTGTTCGGATTAGGTTTGACGGATCAGCGTTTAAAAATGCCAACGAGGCAGTCGAGGGTTCTCGTGCTTCTCTCAAGTACACTTGGCACTCGCGAATTGACTTAGTGACTACCATGGACACTACAATTGGCCGGTGGATCTGGGCACGTAACACCGGTAGCACAATCATTCCGTCTGACAACGAAATCGGTCCAGGTCTCTTGGGGATTGCGCCATGAAAGCCGCATGTATCGTTTTGGGAAGTGTCACTCTCGCGGCGTTGCTGGCTACGTGTGTGCCGGGAACACCGGACGCGGGTTCCGCTCCGCAGCCGACTCCTGTCGCTGAAAACCTTCGTCCTCCGGAGCCGCAAGTGGTACCAGCGGAACCTGATCGTCCATCTCCACCCGTCGACAACCATAAGCCCAAAACTATTGAGGTGCGATTATCCGAGAATGAGATACTTCAACTCACAGAATCTCTGACGCAGCACTATGATCAGATTGGAAAATACTGGATGAACGTGCTGGACGACGAGGATAACGACAATGCGAGTCGCGTCAAGGCCACCAAGGCCCTTGGTCAGATGAAGTACAATCCAGCAATACCAGTTCTGATTAAACATATTCGATTGCATGACGATTCCATTTTAGGATATACTGAAAGCGGTATCGATTTCCCCGCAAGTCAAGCATTAGGTCAGTATGGAAACGCCGCAGTCCCTCAGATCGTAAACGCTTATCTGGACGATAAAGACCGTAAGCTTAGTTATGATTATCTTGGTTCCATTTGGGCTGGTCGGACAATGGCATTTGCAAAAACGTATCTTCTTGGATTGCAGGTACTGCAAGACAATCGTATTGTTAGTAGCGATTTCGAGCATGAGTATTTTAAGTAGGTGTTTGGTCAAGCCTCTTCCAGAAGCCCTGCTTCGATGAGTGGCGGGGTGGCACCGCAGGGTGGCACCGCAGGGTGGCTGGCGGGGTGGCCCAGACGCTGCTTTGAGCGTCTGGGTTGTGGAACAACAAGAGGCTACTGTGGACACACTCAGCTTTCAATCCCTCTTGTTCCTTCGTCACCCAGACATCCAAAGCGATGCCTGGGCCACCCCGCCA
>JANOKO010001440.1:0-10293 GCA_031419335.1 Planctomycetota bacterium | reverse complement strand
ACACCCAAAATTCCCTGGCAATTCAGCGCTGAACGACTGAGCTATCCCATTCAAGATTGTGCTTCACAGACCTTCGGCACGATGGTCATCTCGCTTGATTTGAGTCGTTCCCTAAAGAACTCACGGGCATGTGTCGTCTGGCCGTTGGTTCGGCAGTCCGGGTGACAGAGGGCGCTGTCTCCATGCAACGCTCGCTTCATGGAAAACGCACACTCTGCAAGTGCGATTCGCACGAGCGGGTGGTCGGCAGCGATGGTCCTGAAAGGCCCCGTCGATGCCGACGCCTTCGTGATCGATGTCGAGCAATACCTCGTCCCGACCCTGCAGCCCGGCGAGATCGTGGTCCTCGACTAAGTGTCGAGCCACCACGACGATCGCGTCCGTCCGCTGATCCAACGCACCGGTGACAAGCTGTATGATCTGCCTCCGTATTCGCCCGATCTGACCCCGATTGAGAATGCCTTCTCACAGCTCAAGGCCGCCCTGAAAAGCTCGGCGAAAAGACTTCGACGGCCTGACCAGCACCGTCGGTCGCCTGCTCGATGCGCCCTCAGCGGAGCAGTGCCTGAATATTTTCAAAGCCAGTGGCTATGGGGGACGGTGAGGGGACTGAAGTGGAATTGTCAATGTGCTCTCATGACCACCCTCTCGCTGCCTTTCGCCTTTCGCAATCGCCCCGCCCGCGATAACTTCCAGTGCGTCAAGCGGGCCTCCCTTGGCATTTGTCCCTTGCCCCCTGGCACTCCCCTCATGCACACACTGTCGCAAACCTCGGTGAACTGGTCAGCGCTTCTGGAACAGATGTCGAGGCTGTCAACACCGGTGATTGTGGGGCTGTTCGGGCTGCATCTGGTGTTGTTGTTTGTGCTGTGGGTCTGGTCGAAGCGGGACTTTCGGGTGATTGCTTCGTCGCTGTTTGACTTTACGAAGGGCCTCAAGAACCAGAGCCTGCTCGACGCGAACTCGCACTTGGGCGATCAGATTGAGGTGTTCCTGGCGGATGTCAACGATGTCCTGGATGACCCGACCCGCGCGAGCGACCGGACCGCACTGCTGGCCCGGATGCAGGTCTTGGACGAGAAGCGGCGGTATCTGCAATCGATGTCGTTCGACACGATCTACAACAGTGCCCGCACGATGATCGAGGCGTACTCGCTGGCGGGCGTGCTGGGGACGATGTTGGCGATCGGCGCGGCGCTCAACACGAAGGCCGGGGGACAATCCGCCTCCGTGGCCCAGGTGGTCGAACGCTTTGGCGAGGCGATCTGGTGTTCGTTCGCCGGGCTGATCTCGGCCATCATTCTGATGTTCATCAACAGTTGGCTGGAGCCGTCGTTCAACCGCCTCTCTGAAGACCGCAAGCTCGTGCGCGAGACGGTCGGTCGGGCCAAGCGGGAACTCGCCCTGTCGGCCAAGAAGTCGGAGGGGCCCAACGCATGATCTCTCGCCGCCGACTGACACTTCAGATCACCCCGATCCTCGACATGCTGCTGATCGTGCTGTTCATGCAGTTCCTCGACATTAAGGAGCGGGCTGCGGCATTGGAGTCGCAAGCCTCCTCCTCCGCAGCTTCGGTCGTCGAGATGGAGGCGCAGTTGAAAGACGCTCAAGCCATCGTGGCCGCCGCGCAGCAGGAAACCGACCGCGTGCGCGAGCAACACGCAGCCGTCGCTCGCATGCTGGGCGAGGTGTTCCGCCTCACCCCGGCCGAGACGCAAGCCTTCGTCAAGGAGATGCGAGCCCCGACTCTCAACGGCCCCAGCCCCGCTGCTGAGGCTCAGATGAAAGCACTGGCCAGTGGGTCGCCGGAGCCGATCCTGCAACACCTGCTGACCTACGATGAGATCCGCAAACGCTGCGACGTGTGGGAGCTGTTCATTGATGACCAGAACGTGGCCCACCTCGACACCGGCGACCGCGAGCGCGAGTTGCGAGTGAACCTTAACCAGGCCGAATACGCCGACATCGAGCGGTTCTCTGTCGAACTCGAGACCGCCTACCGCAGCCTGCCCCAGCCGAAGCATCTCGTGATCCTACTCGTGTCGTATGATCGGAACGCGCGGCTGCCCGTGACCGAGGGGATCTCGGATGCGCTGCCGAAAATTGTCGACCGTCTGACGGGTGCGAGTAGCGGTCTGACACGGTTCGAGTACGCCGACATGGGAGTGCGGCGGGTGGCTCTCTCGGCGGAGAAACGGTAGAAATGGCTGATTCGGAGAGGAGGTAAGAACACTAATCTTCACTAATAACCACTAATCCTGGACCTGATTAGCGTTTATTAGTGAAGATTAGTGTTCCCCACGTCTTGTCCGAGGGAAACTCCACGAACTCCGTTACGTAAGGCTCCACACTTCCCCATGTTCCTGATCGACACGCATGCCCATCTCGACGAGCAATCGTTCGAGGCCGATTTCGACGAAGTGCTGCAGCGGGCGCATGTGGCTGCGGTGCGCGGCATTGTCACGATTGGGACGACGGTCGACTCGTGTCGCCGGGCGATTCGGCTGGCCGAGACCCATCCTTCGGTGCGGGCAGCGGTGGGGATTCACCCGAACTATTGTTCGCAGGCGGCGTTCGAGGACTGGGGGTTGGTGTGCGAAATGGCCCGGCATCCAAGAGTGGTGGCCCTCGGCGAGACGGGCCTCGACCGGTACTGGGATCACACGCCGATCGATGTCCAGGTCGACTACTTTGAGCGGCATCTGGCCCTCTCGCGCGAGACCGGCAAACCGTTCATCGTTCATTGTCGCGAGGCCGAAACCGAGACGCTGGCGGTCCTCGAACGCGACGCGAAGACCGGACCACTGAACGGAATCATGCACTCTTTTTGTGGCAGCCCGGAGACCGCTGCCCGCAGCATCGAACTCGGAATGCTGTTGTCGTTCTCCGGGATGCTGACCTACAAGAAGAACGAAGCCCTGCGACAACTGGCGGCCAGCGTGCCGCGCGACCGTCTCCTAGTCGAGACCGATTGCCCGTACCTCGCCCCGACGCCGCATCGTGGGAAGCGGAACGAGCCCGCGTTCGTGCGCCAGACTGCGCAAGTCTTGGCCGAAGCCTGCGGGCTGACACTGCCAGAGATGGCAGAACTCACGACCGCCAATGCGAAGCGGGTGTTTGCATGGGGCGCAGTGTCATAGTGGGCAAGTTTCCAGTCGACACGTCCCGGTTCACTGTTGTGCCGCTTCCGCAGAATCAGTGGGTGTCCAAAGAAAACCTAACCCGGACTATTCACCACGAAATACACGAAATACACGAAAGTAAGATGGTGAGACGGGAAAGCTCGCAAGCCAGTCGTTGGACGGAATGACACACTGTTGCTGATGTCATTCGACACAACCTGCTGCCTTTCGTGTGTTTCGTGCATTTCGTGGTTCAAACCATGAATATTCCGGGCGAGTGCTCCATCAACGCCAAGGATGGGGGGGGCAGCAGGGCCGTTCGGGGGCAGTGCAACTGCTGATCCGCGAGCGAAAGGACACGACGACTCGACACAATGGCTTATCAGGATCATCGCCTTCCCGACGGTGTCTATGCCGTCGAGCCCCAGTCACGAAGGGGTGTTCCACTCGGCCATTAGGTGATGCTCACTCGGCAGAATCTCTTCTTCCCGACCCACACCATCAGTCCATCGGTCACATGAATCAGTTGATCGTACGACTCGATTTTGGTGCGGGATTCGGTTAAGGCGGCAGCTCCTTGTTCGATCTGACGGCGAGCGTCCGTCGAGGAGGGACACAACCCGAGCTGCTTAAGTAGAATCGATGCGGGGAGTTGGCCATTCGTCAACGAGGCCGCAGACAGTTGTACAATCGGAATGTCGGTCGGCAATGCTCCTTCGCTGATTTCTCGTTGCCAACGTTCGGCGGCCTCAGTCGCCGCCTGAGCCGAGTGGTACTCGCCAATCACGGCCCTCGCCAGAGCAATCTTCGCCGCTTTCGGGTGTCCGGCGAGGAGTTGCTCGACCTCGGGAAGCGGTATGTTCGTCAGCAGTTCGAAGTACATTTTCAGACACGCATCCGGCACTTGCATGAACTTCTTCATCATGTCGTACGGCGACTCGGAGATACCGATGTAGTTGCCCAAGCTCTTCCCCATGCGGCGGACGCCATCCAGCCCGACTAGAATCGGTGACATCACTCCGATTTGCTGCGACTGGCCCTGGTCGCGTTGCAGATCACGGGCCAGCATGAAGCTATACAACTGCTCGGTGCCTCCGAGTTCGATGTCCGAGTGAACTTTGACCGAGTCCCACGCTTGCATGAGGGGATACAGGCATTCGTGGAGGTAGATCGGCGACTCAGCTGCGAACCGCTTCGAGAAGTCATCGCGCGTCAGCATCTGTGCGACAGTGACCTTACTGGTCAGCTCCAAAATCTCCGCGAACGACATTGAGCTGAACCAGTCACCGTTGCGGTGGACCTCAGCGATCGAGAGGTCGATGACCTTGCCGACCTGGTCCAGGTAGGTCTTCGAGTTGGCCTCAACCATCTCTGCGGTCAGCCGCGCCCGGGTCTGATCGCGACCGCTCGGATCACCGACCAGCGCGGTGGAGTTTCCAATTATGATGACGGCCTGGTGCCCCAGCTCCTGGAACTGCCGCATCTTCCGCATCGGGACGGTATGTCCCAGGTGCAGATCGATCCCGGTCGGATCGATCCCGTACTTGATCCGTAGCGGCGTGCCGGTATCGCGGCTACGTTGGAGCAGCGGAGCAAGTTCCGACTCGGGGACGATCTTTTCGACTCCGCGACGGATGATTGCGAGTTGGTCTGCGGCGGAGGGGAACTGCATGGAAGGGATCAGCGAACAAGTGGAAGTGGCAACCCAGGTCCATTCTATCGATTCCATTCCAAGCGGGAATCAAGACCGATCACACGATCTTGGCTGGGGGTGCGCAGCCCAGCCTGCACATCCACGACACGACTCATCAAGGGCGGGACGTTAATGCCACTGGACATGTTCAACAGTCTGTTGAGGTTGAGGGAGTTTTCGGGCCGTGTCTCCTCACCACGGGGGATGCCTGTGTCCGAATTCAGAGAGTCTCCGCGTTGTTGGAAAAGGTCCAACAGCACAGTGACCTCTGAAGACCGAACGGTCGTAGCGTGCTGATCCGTCACCCGGTACTCGGCTTCAAGTAAGACACTACCGACCAAAGACCTGCGTGTAATACGG
This sequence comes from Planctomycetota bacterium, assembly GCA_031419335.1. Classification (GTDB taxonomy): domain Bacteria; phylum Planctomycetota; class Planctomycetia; order Planctomycetales; family Planctomycetaceae; genus TH-plancto1. The sequence continues at coordinate 5,118 of JANOKO010001440.1, read as the reverse complement.
CTGTCCGTTGCTGCTGTAACCGATGCCGACTCCCAGGTCGCCATACTGATACGACATCATGTTGGCGCGATGTCCGCTGGAGTTGAGCCAGGTGTTGATGGCGGCCTGTGGATTGTATTGGCTGAAGCAGATGTTCTCAGCAACTAGACTACTCGGGTAGCCTGCCTCCTGAGTGCGATGTTGGTGGGATCGGCCATCCAGGGAGTGCGACATGGAATTGTACCGAGCCATGTTGGCACTGTGGAGACGGGCCGCACGGCACAGGCGTGGATCCATGCGCAACATCGGCAAGCCAGAACTCGCGCGAGCCTGGTTCGTCAGGTCCAGCAGTTGCTGTTCATTGGCGGTCAGGTCATCAAGTGTCACGACAATCTTGCTGGGTTTGTCCAGCTTGACAGCGCGTTCAATGCGGCGGTCTTGTCCGGCCTCGGACCAATTCACGACGATGGTACAGGTGGTGTGCTTCCCATCACGCGGAACTCGCAGCTTCCTCCGGGTTCCGGTCGTGGATTCAGTCACACCATTCACAATCACATAGGCCACGTCGGGGACTTCCACTTCCACGTCGCAATACGTGGCTTCCGCCAACGGTGGTGCGGGTGGAATTGTCGGCTCGGCGCTGCGTGCGGTTGCACAGACCAGTGCGAAGCCGCTGAGTAGGATCATCCTTCGAAAACTCGTCATTCGTTATCCTTTCACGAAGTCATCCCGGAGGGTCATTCTCGTCCTTCAACGAGAGTCCGCCGAGGTCTGGATCATTCCGCGTGAGCGGCACACGAGCCAAAACCAGCAACCGAGAGGGGCAATGGGCATGCCGCCCCGGCACGAAATCGGACATTCGTCCTAAGTGTTTTTGGTCGCTTTGGATAAGCTGGGTCAACATTTGAAGCCTGGCTGCTGTTGACTGACGGATTGACAGTCTTATGCCGTAAACCCACTCAATCCTTGCAAGACGCACCAGTCGGGATCAATGTGATTCTCTACCGTCTGGTTTCACGGCATCGAATTCCAGAGTCACTCGTGTCCTGCCACTTGATCTCGGAATGATCGCACAAAGTGCTCGGTGAATGCCGCTCGTTGCTTCGTGTGATTTCCTTGTAGACAGTGTACGATGCTTCCCCGACTGATTCCGAACTTGACTCCACGAATCGAACCCGATGCGCCCTGGACAACACACTGAACAACTGCCCGATCCCACGATTCGCCTCTCCACCGGGTGGCATTGCCTGCACGCGTATTACCGTGTCAACGCCTTGGCGGTGTCGTTGCTCACTCCCGCGGAAATCGAGGCCGGGTGCGAGGAGTTGCGACAGTTACTGGTCGCGGGTCGCGAGGGAGGGCCGGAGCGGTTGCAGGTGTTTGCGGTGTCGGGACATCGGGCCGACCTGGGGCTCATGGTGATGGACCCTGACCCGCTGAAGCTGGATGCGGTATTGCAGGGAATTCGTGCCTCGAAGCTGGGGACGGCACTGGATGCGACGTACTCGTTCGTGTCGATCACCGAGATTTCGGAGTACGTGCCAACGCTGGAGCAGTACTCCGCCCGGTTGCTCTCCGACGGCACCCCAGCCGAGGACCCAGCCTTCACCGCTAAGATGAAGGCGTACGAACAACGCCTGCCGATGATGAACAAGCAGCGGCTCTACCCCGATATCCCCGAGTGGCCGGTGATCTGCTTCTACCCCATGAACAAGACGCGCGTGCCGGGGGCCAACTGGTTCATGATCCCGTTTAGCGAGCGCTCTCGCCTCATGGCCGAGCATGCCACCTCGGGGATCAAGTTTGCGGGCAAGGTGTCCCAGCTCATCACCGCGTCGACCGGCTTCGACGACTGGGAGTGGGGCGTGACGCTATGGGGCCGGACGCCGGAGTACATCAAGGAGATCGTGTACACCATGCGGTTTGACGAGGCTTCGGCCAAGTACGCCGCGTTCGGGCCGTTCTACATCGGGTATACGCTGCCGATCGGTGAGTTGCTGAAGCATTTGAAGCTAGCGAAGTGAATTCAATGTGTACGGGTGTCGGAGGCAGGTCCGCCCTCGGAGCATGAGTCGCCCTGCGTCCTGGCAATCCACGAACTCACCGGGGCTGTGCAGTACGGCCTCAGTTCTTTGACTCACACACGGCAGCGTGTGTGTCTCTCTTATGCAGTCACCTGATCGCTGGAGCGAGTGTCACGTTGTGACCACTTGACCCTCCGGCAGTTGTGCTGGCGTAAGACCATCCGGCTGACGCCGGACGCTCGCCGTGCAGTATTGGATTGGATGTCGTCGCCGGAGCGAGTAGCATGGGCTGCCCGACTCGGGTGTTCATGCTTCTCGTGGGATGTGTCCTTCGTGCGACATTTTGTGTTTTTGTGCCTGTGGCTGGTTGCGTGTCTGTGCAACCTGGGTTTATTGCGTGGGGATGATGCTGACCCTTCGGCAGTCCGTGGTGTTGAAAAGGTCAACTTCTCCATCGGGGGAATGGGGCTGTATCTCCCTGAAAAATGGGGCATGATTCAGTTGAGTTTGAGAAACCCGCAGGACCGTGAAGTCAGTCTGCTGGCATCCACCCACTTTGTGGATGATCCGACATTGCAGTACGGGCGGCGATTGTGGATGCCCGCTCACTCGCGGATGACGACTTGGCATCCTCTGCGGATGCCTGCGATCTCGGAGCCAGGGCAGGATTTTTTTGAAACCCAATCGCTGATCATCAGTACCGCGGGCGAGACGGAAACACTCGCTATGAATGATGTGGGATCGATGCAGTTTACTCAGTCGTTGCGAGTCGCACCTGATGAACCCGTCACGGCGGTCATCGCGGAGCCCATGATCTCCGTCTCTGAGAGTTCGCGTGGCGCACTCTGGGCGAATTCGATGGACCTGCTGCTGACAGCTCGTTACGAGCGGGGGATGTCTCGCAATCTTTCGATTCTCCATGAACACTTGTCACCGGCAGGTGAGGAGTTGTTGGATGGACTGGATCACCTCGTGATCTCGGATGACCGGATCATGACTGACGCCGCGGGCCTGGGGGCCATTCGCCGTTGGGTGACGGGCGGTGGTCGACTGTGGATCATGGCCGACCGAGTGCCGCCTGAGTTATTGGAAGCTTTGCTGGGAGACGAACACGCGCTCACAGTCGTAGATCAAGTCGGGATCACGCATGCCCGGGTGGTCGCCGCCCCCGGCACATCGGCAGCATCCCCGTTTGAACGAGACCTGGACCGTCCCGCGCCCCTGGTGCGGGTGTTGGCTGACAATATCGAACCGGTCTTCCTCGTGGAGGGATGGCCCGCTGCGTTCTGGAAGTCGTCCGGGAACGGTCGCATCCTGGTGACGACTTTGGGGGCCGATGGCTGGCTGCGCCCCCGGCAACCTCAGGATCCGAACCCCAATGCGGTGAATGGGGGAAGTTTCAAAACGGGTTTCTTTCCAGGAGAGCCACTCAACAAACTGGCAGCCGATTTTTTCACACGACGCCCCCCAGCCGCACTGTCACCGGCAGTTGCGGAGGAGCAGGTTCGCCAGATGATTGGGTACACGATTCCCAGTCGAGGGCTCGTGCTGGGAACATTGCTGGGATTCACCGGACTGCTGGCGGCCAGTGCCGTGTGGCTCAGTCGCACAGGTCGGCTGGAGTGGCTGGGAGTCGCCACACCGGTTGCTTCAGTATTGGCCTGCGGGCTGCTGCTGGGTGCTGGGATGAATGCGCAGTCGGAAATTGCCGAAGCCACCACAACGGTCCAGTACGTCCAAGCGGTTCCAGGAACCGATGATATTCGCATGAATGGGGTCGCGGGTGTCTTCACTCAGGGCCACGGAGCGACCGCCGCATTATCAGGCACGGGTGGCGGTTGGATGTTGCCCGAGATGAGCGGGATCGAGGGCACGACCCGGCGACTGGTGTGGACTGACCTCGACCGTTGGTCGTGGGAAAACCTGACTCAGAAGCCGGGACTCCGCACGATTCATACACAGGCCTCTGGACGAGCCGCGACACCGGTGTCGGCCAGTGCGGGATTCCTCACCGGACAACTGGCAGGCCACGTCTCACTCCCCACCGGCCTGCAACCGTCCGATGCCATCTTGGCCACGCCTGCTGGACGAATCGGGATTACGCTGGACGGCGACGGGCAGTGGACTGCCGATGAAGAACTGGGGGAGGGTCAGTATCTGTCCGCGAATGTCTTGAGTGACGAGCAACAGCGTCGGACGCGCATTCTCTCGGCGATGCTGCAGTCCACCCCCACGCAAACCGTACCGCTGGTCCCCACTCTCTATGTCTGGACCCAGCCCTGGCCGGTGGGACTCTCCTATTATGGAGATCCGACTGTGGGTGGATCGGCACTGGTGTCGATCCCTGTCCATTGGCAACGCCCCCCCGCAGGTACGGAGTTCACGATCCCCCGACCCTTGTTGACTTATCGCGAGGTCACGGGCCCAGACGATGTCCGCCCCAGTGGGTTCTTTGACAACCGTGCGGGCCAATGGGTGGAGCGCACCGGCAGGACAGCTGGCTGGGTCGCCTTCGACCTACCTCATGCGTTACTCCCATTGGAAACTCGGCGCGTGGATGTCACGTTCAAAGTCATCGGTTCGATGGGGAGATTAGAACTGTCAGGTTTCCAGGCGGGGGCTGTGCGGTCGTTGAAGATTTGGGACAACCCTGTCGGCACATTGACCTTTTCGATGGAGAACGGGAGTCTCATGCCCATCGATCCGTCGGGACGCTTGATGTTTCGAGTCGAGGCGGGAGTCGCCAACACAGCACCGGAATTTGAGCCACTCCCGGAAGCCCGTGAACATGCCCCGGCCACTCTCCCCGACGACGCAGCACTGCCCCAGAAGCCCGAGGTCAACCCGTTGACCTATTGGCAGTTCGAGGAAATCTCCGCTCGCATCACAGTGACAGTCCCTGGGGCGAACACTGCATCCACGACTGCCCCTTGAATCGACACTCCCTTTTGACCTGCGACTCGACCCTGAACCAGACACCATGAGCGAAGCCCCTGTCGTCGACATTCGAAATCTCACCAAGCGATACGGCGAGTTTACCGCGCTCGACGATCTGACTCTGCAAATCCCGGCGGGGCATGTGCTGGGATTGATTGGCCCCAACGGTGCGGGCAAG
>JANOKO010001439.1:0-1788 GCA_031419335.1 Planctomycetota bacterium | reverse complement strand
GGTCAGCGGGCCATAGGCCGTCGCGTAGGGCGTCTTTCCCATGATCTGGGCTCCGCTCTGCCGCTGGCCGGAACCGGCGTGGGGCCCGTCGTAGAGTTCCATGAACTCCCACGGCTTTCCACCGCTGGTCAGGCTGACGGTGATGCCGTTATCGCTGCGCAGGGTGGAGGTTGCGAACGCCTCGATGGTGAACTGCGGGTACGACCAGTCGACTGGCGTGAACTCGACGTGGTCATCCTTGCCGTCGAAGTTCAGACCGGTGGCGAGTTCCGTGGCGGGGAGAGTCGGGATTGGCGGCCAGTACCAGGCGTTGAACGCGGTGCTGAGATGTTTGCCGAACAGGATCGGGAACATCACGAGGACGCCGAGCAGCAGGGCGAAGAGGAGCTTCTTCGCGGTGAGCTTCTGTGTTGGAATCGCCTCTGGAATCTTCCCGGTGGCGAGCGGGGGGCGTGAGCCCTCCGAGGTTGCGGGAGTCGCGGGGACTCGGGGGGCTGACGCCGCCCCGCTCGCTGGATTGCTCGTCGTGACACACGTCACCTGCCCGGTCAGTTGCAACTCCGACTGGCAGCGGGCCAGCAGGTCGGCGACCTCCTTGGCCGACTGATACCGGTCATCCGGCTGCTTCGACAGCAGCTTGTTGATGATCGTCACGAGCCAGTCCGGAGTCTCGGGGATGATCTCCTGGATCGGACGCGGGGTGTCATCCACGACTCGGCGCAGGACAGCCACCGTGGTCGGAGCGCGGAATGGCGGGCGCCCGGTGGCCAGTTCGTATAGCACGCTGCCAAGGCTGAACAGGTCGGAGCGGTGGTCGAGGGTCTGGCCGAGAGCTTGCTCGGGAGCCATGTAGAGCGGAGTTCCCGAGATCATCCCCGAGCGGGTCAGGCTGGCATCATCAGCTGCGCGGGCTAACCCAAAGTCGGTGATCTTGACCTTCTGCTCGGCCCCCTTTTCGAGCAGGATATTCCCTGGCTTTACGTCGCGATGGATCAGCGATTGAGCATGGGCCGCAGCCAGCCCGGCGGCGATCTGCCGACCGACATGCAGCAGTTCCGGCAGATCGAGTGGGCCATGATCGCGTTGCTTCTGCTGCAATGTCTCGCCGTCGATGAACTCCATCACGAGGTACGGCAGCGGCTGTTCCTCGACGCTGTAGACCTGGACGACGTTCTCGTGCCGGATGGCCGCAGCTGCGCGAGCCTCGCGGAGGAATCGTTTGCGAGGCGGCGACGTGGCGGCCATCTGGACGCTCATCGTCTTAATGGCCACATGCCGGTGCAGCTTCTCATCGAAGGCCCGAAAGACGATCCCGAACGCCCCCTGGCCGAGGACGTTGAGGATCTCGTAATGGCCGAGGGTGCCGATCGAGCCCAGCTTGGTCGAGGGGGAGAGGAAGCTGATGTCGGGACCGGATGGGGTGTTGTCGCTGTCATCGTCAGCGGCGGCAGGGGCGTGGCTGGGTGGAAGTTGCATGGTGTCCTCTCCGCTGGAGTCGGGCGGTGTGTTGGGGTTCGCCCGGACCTGGGGGTCCAGGCTACGGAGTTGCTGGACGGCTGGGGTTTCGAGGAACTGGCTGGCAGCGGCGTGGGAAGCCAACAGCGCATCGACCCGTGCCCGGAGCGTCGCATCAGCCCCGCAGGCTTGCGAGAGAAACGCCTCGCGTCGCGCCAAGTCGGCGATGTCGAGAGCGGCTTCGAAGATTTGGCGTTCGTTCATGGCGGGTGGGCCTGAGTGTGGGCTGAACGGGTGGCTTCTGTACCCCGAAGGGGTTGTAGACAATAGCCC
>JANOKO010001438.1:0-1313 GCA_031419335.1 Planctomycetota bacterium | reverse complement strand
GGTTCTTCGTTGAGGAAACGTTCGATGTCGCGGGCGAGGCCGTTGGCGGTTTCGTAGCGGCGGCTGCGTTCTTTGTCGAGGGTTTTCATGACGATCCAGTCGAGGTCGCCCGCGAGGGAGCGGTTCAGCTGTTTGGGGTCGATGCTGCGTTGGGCGGCGATGCTGGGGAGGGAGTCGCTGCCGCTGAGGCGGAGGCTGGGGCGGGGGGGCTCGACCTCTTTGATGAGGCGGAGCATCTCCTCGAACGCGGCGTTCTTGAGTTGCTGGCGTTCGAGCGGAGTGGACCCGGTGAGCAGCTCATAGAGAACCACGCCGAGCGAATAAATATCGGTACGCGTGTCGATATCGAGGTTGTTCGATTCGGCCTGTTCGGGGCTCATATAGAGCGGCGTGCCGACCATGACGCCGTGGGCGGTGTAGATCGATTGCTCGGTCAGCGGCTGGTGCATCGCCTTGGCCAGGCCGAAGTCGATGACCTTGGGCACGGGGTGGCCGTCGTACAGGCAGATGAGGATGTTCGACGGCTTGAGGTCGCGGTGAATGATCCCCTTTTGATGGGCATGTTGGACCGCTGAGCAGACGGCGATGAACAGCGTCAGCCGGTCCTTGAGCGGCAGCCGGGCGCGGTCGCAATAGTCGGTGAACGGCACCCCTTTGACGTACTCCATGACGAAGTACGGTCGCCCGTTGTCGGTCAGCCCGCCGTCGAAGACCTTGGCAATGTTGGGGTGATCCATCACCGCCAGGGCTTGCCGTTCGGCCTCGAACCGGGCGAGGACTTGTTTGGAATCCATGCCGGGCTTGATGAGCTTAATGGCCACTTTGCGTTTGACGGGCCGCTGTTGCTCGGCCACCCAGACCGACCCCATGCCGCCCTCGCCGATGTTTTCGAGGAGTTTGTAGCGACCGCCGATGATGACGCCGGGGGTGGGATCGGTGTTGGAGCGGATGACGGTGGAGGCGTGAGCGGGGTCGGCGGGAGGGGCCGCTGCGCGATGGACACGGTCGAGGTCGGTGAAGAACGCTTGCAGCTCGGCGGCGAGGTCGGGGTTCGCAGCGATGAGTTGGGCGCGATCGGGCTGTTCGCCGCGCTCGACCGCTTCGAGATACCACGCGAGAACGGCATCGAGCTTCGGGTTGTCGGAAGGGGTGTGAGTTTGGTCCATGGATCAGCCCGCCGTGTATGAGGAGAGTTCGTTGTACGCTCAACCGGTGTGAATTGCATCTCCACCGGTGAGCCGGTGGCCGTGAGGCCCCGGATTCGGCGAGCGTCGCGTTATCGAGATCGTCCGGGGGCTGACGCCGCCCGGCTC
>JANOKO010001437.1:0-3878 GCA_031419335.1 Planctomycetota bacterium | reverse complement strand
GTCCTCGGCCCCAAGGCACTGGAACTCAACGTGACCAACGAGGGCGGTGTCGACGGGACGTACCGGCTGCTCAAGAACGTGATGGGCTTGTGGCTGGTGCAGGAGTGCCGCCGGTCGTTCGAGAGGAAGGGCCGCAAGTACGAGTATGCCGAACTCGTCAAGCTCGCTCAGGCGGCTGAGCCGTTTCGCTCACTCATCGACCCCAACGACCATGAGTTCCTCAGCCCGGACGACATGGCGACCTCAATCCAAACATGGTGCCGCAAGAACGGCGAGCCAGTGCCGGAGACCGATGGGCAACTGGTGCGGTGCTGCCTGGAGAGCTTGGCGTTCAAGTACCGACAGGTGTTGATGGGGATCGAGGGCCTGACCGGTGAGCCGATCGAAGTGATCCACGTCGTCGGCGGTGGCGGCAAGAATGAGATCCTGAACCAGTTCACCGCCAGCGCCAGCGGCAAGCCGGTCATCGCCGGTCCCACCGAAGCGACCGCCCTCGGCAACGTGTTGATTCAGGCTCGCGCCGCCGGTGACATCGGCACGCTGGCCGAGATCCGCGACGTGGTCCGCCGCTCATCGCAAGCGGAACTGAAAACCTTCCCTCCGGAGGATACGAAAGCCTGGGACGCCCAGGCCCAGCGGTTCCTGGGACTGCTGCGTAAGGGGATTCTGTGACCAACATGTCAAAGTGACATCTCGCGATCGCTCGCGAACCACAGCAATGGGATGCGAATTGACGCTCGGGAAGGCAGACTCCATAATCTGGACTCACTCGAGTGAGTCACTTGGGGTTCGATGACTGTCCCGGATTGGATTGTCGCCATGGAAGACCAGATCATCGCACTGTTGCGATTCGCCTGCGGCCAGATTGAGCCGCTGCGACTGGTCGTTTCCAATGCACAGGGCCGCATTGTCAAAACGCAGGAGATTACGAACCCGTTTGCAGTGATTGGACGTGGCAGCAACTGCGATCTGGTCATTCAAGAAGAGGTCGTGGCCTACCGGCATGTCTACTTGCAGGTCTTTGCCAATCGGGTGGCGTGCCTGGACTTAATGAGTACTAACGGCACCCAGTTCGACCCGCCTGCGGCCTCCGCCTGGATTTCAGCGGGACACCGATTTCGGGTGGGTACGCACTGGATTCAATTGGAGGGGAACCAGTGGGTGGCGGACCAGTCCGTGCCTTCGCCTACAGAGTTCAAGTCGCGTGAAGAACAACGGGGCGAATTTGGCGTCCTGCCGAAGGTCGAACTCGAACTCTTGAACACCTCGGCCAAAGGCCGCATGTGGCCCATCAACCGGGTCGTCACACTGATTGGTCGTGATGAAAACTGTCGCATCACGATCCCCGACGAGAGAATCTCACGGATTCATTGCAGCTTGCTCCTGCTTCCCAGCGGGCTGTGGGTGATTGACCTCCTGGGTAAGGGGGGGATCAAGGTGAACGGCCAGCCGGTGCGCTGCTCCGCTTTGCCGGAAGGGAGTCAGTTGCAGATCGGCGATTACGTTGTTTCGGTGCATTATCCGGAACTGGCCCTGGTGCAGAATCCGATCCCAGCGGTGTCGTCACTGCCGCCCCCCCCGCCTCCCCCGCCCCAGTCGGTCGGCAAGCCGAACGTACAGTTTCTGACCAGTCAGAACCGCATCTTCAAGGTGGAGACGTGGGGTGATACGTTGATCGTCATTCCGATGGGAGACGATCCGAATTATAAGTACCACGATGTGCATATCGAGACCGGACGCATCAACGAATTGCTTCTCGGACATGGCTACCGCAAGCTGATCGTCGACTTCAGCCAGTCGCGACTGGTGGGGACGTTGATTCTCGATGCGATCACGAACTTTCTGCGCAAGGCGACTGACAAGGCCGTCTTCTGCGGAGCCTCGCCTGAAATGCACCAGTCGCTCACGGATCTGCGACTGCTGACGATCTGGGCACTCTATGCCAGTCGGCATGATGCGCTGCGGGCGATCTACGCATGACAGGCGACCCGCCGACCGCGGCGGCACTCTCGAATCGGGAGGGGCAACCGCTCGGGCGTCCGCTGCGCGTTGTGCATGTGATTACCCGTCTCATTATCGGCGGGGCTCAAGAAAACACGCTGCACACTGTCGAAGACCAGCATCAGTTGTATGGCGATGAAGTCAGCCTGGTGACTGGTCCGGGACTGGGGCCGGAAGGGTCACTCGAACCCCGCGCGATGGCGGGCGGATACCCGGTCCTGCTCGTCCCCGAGATGCGGCGGAGTCTGCATCCGCTTCGCGATTGGCGCAGCTATCGCGAGACCATCCGGATCTTTCGAAAACTCCAGCCGGACTTGGTGCATACCCACAGCTCAAAGGCAGGAATCATCGGGAGGGCGGGAGCCGCCCAACTGGGAATTCCGGCGGTGCATACGATCCACGGTGCGGCATTTCACTACGGGCAGAACCCGATTCCCTATGCGGTCTACAGGCAGGCCGAGCGCTCCGCGAGCCGCTGGACCGACCACTATATCAGCGTAGCGGATGACATGACCGATGAGTACGTGCATGCCCGCGTCGCATCCCGCGACCGGTTCACGACCATCTACAGTGGGTTCGATGTCGAACCCTTGTTGAATCCACAACGCCATCGCGACGAAGTCCGGCGCGAACTCGGGCTGCAACCGGACGATATCGTCGTGGGTAAGATCGCAAGGCTCTTCCCCTTGAAGGGTCATGAATTTCTGCTGTCTGCGGCACCGTCGATCTTGCGGGCTTGCCCCAAAGTCCGGTTTCTATTTGTGGGGGACGGACTCCTGCGTCACGAGTTCGAGAAACGCATCGCCGAGATGGGTCTGACTGACCGGTTCGTGTTCACTGGGCTGGTGCCGCCAACACGAATTCCCGAACTGATCCATGCCATCGACATCTTAGCCCACACAAGTCAGTGGGAAGGACTGGCCCGCGTCTTGCCGCAAGCTTTGATCGCCGCGAAGCCGGTGGTGGCCTACGATGTTGGTGGAGCCCGCGAGGTGGTCCTGCCAGGAGCCACCGGGTATTTGCTTCCTCGGGATAGCGTAGAGCCCCTGGCGACCGCCATCGTGCGATTGGCCACCTCGGCAGAACTACGACAAAAGTTTGGAGCGGAAGGCCGCCACCGGTTCACTGACCAGTTCCGCCACCAGACCATGACCGCCCGCATCAGGCAGGTCTACTTTGATGTGCTGACTCGTCGCGGAAAATTGAGACCCGAACGTTGACCACGTTGAGCAAACAGCCTGTTGAAAAGCGTGGCATGGGCAGCCTGCCCATGCGCCAAATCCAAGGAATCACGGGCTGGAAGCCCGTGCCACAACCTATTCAACAAGCTGTTAGCTGAACAACATCTGCAAATCTTCCCAACTGAGCTTTTGGAGCAAGCTACCGTCGATTGAGAGGATCGCCTCGGCGAGGTGCTTCTTTTGCTTTTGCAACTCCAGCACCTTCTCTTCCACCGTCCCGCGCGTGATCAGGCGACAGGCGTGAACTTTGCGTGTCTGACCGATACGGTGTGTGCGGTCAATCGCTTGCGTCTCGACAGCGGGGTTCCACCACGGATCGAGCAGGAACACGTAATCGGCTGCGGTGAGATTCAGGCCGGAACCGCCCGCCTTCAGGCTAATCAGGAACAGAGGGGTCTTCTGTCCATCGGACTGAAATTGCTCGACACGAGCTTGGCGGTCCTTCAGCGAAGTTTTTCCATCCAGATACAGGTAGGGAATTTTTTCCTTCTTCAGGTGTAATTCCAAAATGCCCAGGAACGAAGTGAACTGCGAGAAAACGAGGGCCTTGTGCCCTTCCTCGGTGATCTCGCGCAGGCGTACGAGGAGTTCTTCCAGCTTGGGGCCCAGTTCCTTCTTGGCGGTCACATCCAGCAG
>JANOKO010001436.1:0-9065 GCA_031419335.1 Planctomycetota bacterium | reverse complement strand
TGCTGTTAATCAATCGGGCATTGTCGAATTCTTTGTTCGGTCCGAGTCGACTTCCTCAACGGGCCAGTGGTTTTGCGGGTTTCTCCGAATAAGCGTGCGGTACCCAAGCGGTGACTCCATCATTCGCCGTGGCACCCGATTGTAATGTCCCCGTCGCTGTCACCACGTTTGTGGAATTCACCCCCCCCAGGAAGAACACCAGGCACTCGGCCCCGTTGAGAGCGATCACATCAACCTGGTCTCCATCGCCATTGATGTCGCGATCAAGACCAAAGTTGAATTGCGGCCAGATTTGGCGAATGAACGCACGGCTGAGAACAGTGGGTGTCCCTGTAAGAGCCCAGCCCGTGTCGTTTTCGTACAGGATGATACTACTGGGCGGCTCCTCTCCAAACTTCAACTTGAAGTCCGCGATCGCCTTTTCCAGGTTCTTCATCTCCGCCACCACACCGGCATTCAACGCTGCCGCTCGTGCGGCCATCACCCCGTTGAGGAGCAATCCCGCCAGGATGCCAATGATCAGGATGACGACCATCAACTCGATGAGCGAGAAGGCTTGTCGCCCCCTGCCCCGAGAGACCCGGCAAGGAGCAGTTTGAATCCGAGCGGAGTGAATCCGGGCGGCGGGGCTGGGAGTCCTGGGGGATCGCTGCATGACGGATTGCATGATGGGGACTCCTGAACTGCGTGAGGAAGGCCAGTGCGGCTGGCCAACAACCGAGAATGAACTGCGGTCGACGACGGGGCTTGCGAGGGTGTGGCGTTTTGCAGCACCAGCTGACGGTCAGTGCTGAACTCTGATTGACTTGATGGGACTTCGTGAGGCAGATTGCCTCGTTTCTCGAACCATTTCCAGCCGTGAGGAGGAGAAGGCACCTCTTGTGCCAGTGTGCCGGAAATCTTCCGTTCCAAAGTCGCCGGACTCGGAGAGTCCGGCGACTTTGGGATTGCCTTACGACAGCTCGTTGAGGAGTTTGACGAGTGGCAGGAACAGCGCGATCACGATGAAACCGACGATAATGCCGAGGACGACGGTCATGATCGGCTCCAGCAAGTTCACCAAGCCTTCGATCAGAACCGAGACCTCTTCCTCATACACGTCGGCGACTTTGTAGAGCATGTTGTCGAGCGCCCCGGTCTCCTCACCCACGTCGACCATGTTCACCACCATATCGTCGGTAATCCGGGTCTCCTTGAGCGGTACCGCCATCGTTTCTCCTTCTCGGATCGACGACTGGATATGTTCGAAGGCCTTGCGGAAGACTTCGTTGCCCGCCGTATCACGAGCGATCGCGAGCGCTTCGAGGATCGGCACCCCAGATGCGATCAGTGTTCCCAACGTACGCGCTGTACGGGCGACAGTCGATTTGGAGATGATGGCCCCCAGTAAGGGGATCTTGAGCGCGATCCGGTCCATGATGTACGCCCCGGTTTTGTTCTTCTTGATGATCTTGATCAGCAAGATAAAGCCGATCGGAACTGTCGGGATCAGATACCAGTACTTGACCACCACGTTGCTCATATTGATGAGCAGCTTGGTGATGTCCGGCAATTCCACCTCGAAACCTTCAAAGATTTCTTTGAACTTCGGAATGATGAAGTACATGATCCCGCCGACGATCACCCCGGCGACCAGGAGCACCGCAGCCGGGTAGATCATCGCCCCCTGCACTTTGCGTTTGAGGCTTTGCGACTTTTCCTTGAACTCTGCGAGGCGCTGCAGAATGACTTCCAAGGCCCCGCCCGCCTCCCCGGCCTTGACCATGTTCACGTAAAGGTTGTCGAACGCCTTGGGTTGCTTCGACATCGCTTCTGAGAGGGTGTTCCCCGATTCGACATCTTCAATAACGCCGATGAGTGAGTTCTTGAGCGGTCCAGGCTTGGCCTGGGTTTCCAGGATGCGCAGGCTGCGGAGAATCGGCAGGCCGGCGTCTTGCAGCGTCGAGAGCTGGCGCGTGAAGGTACAGAGTTGTTTGGGCTTCACACCGCCGATGGAGAAGCCCCGTTTCTTGCGAGGCCCTTTGATCTCCTTGGTCTTTTCCTTGTCCTTTTTCTTTCCCTTATTCTTTTCGGTGATCTTCGTTACGAAGAATCCCTTTTCGCGGATCTTCGTCTGGGCTTCGGCCTCGGACCCCGCGTCGATGGTGTCTTTCACCTCGAGACCGGTATTGTCCATCGCCTCGTATTGGAATGTTGCCATGAGATTGCTCCTCGAATCGAGACCTGCTCAGATGTGAGTTGTCGGGTGGAACGGAGTCGTTCGGAGGTGCCACTCAGTGGGTGTTACGGAAGTCTTCGGGGTCTGCTCGTTCCAGGTCAAGCATCGCCCTCTTCCATGACGGTTTCACGGACCACTTCGTCAATGGTCGAAACGCCGTCGAAGATCAACTTGAGTCCCGATTCCCGAAGAGTGGTCATGCCCTGGCTTCTGGCGAGACTCCGCATGTCATCGACCGACGCATCCGAGGAAACCATATCCCGGATATCGTCGTTCATGTCCAGCAGTTCGTAGATTCCGCAACGTCCCTTGTAGCCCGAGTTGTTGCAGCGCTGGCAGCCCTTGCCGTAGTAGAACTTGTACTGCCGGGCTTTCTCGATCGGGAGTTGGAGTTCCAGCAGCAGTTCATCGGAAGGGTCGAACTGTGTGCGGCATTGCACGCAGATCTTGCGCACGAGACGCTGGGCGAGGATGGCTTCGACCGTGGCGGTGATGAGGAATGTCGGCACCCCCATGTCGCGGAGGCGGGTGATCGCCGAGGGGGCGTCATTGGTGTGCAGCGTACTAAACACCAAGTGCCCCGTCAGCGAGCTCTGCACGGCGATTTCGGCTGTCTCATAGTCGCGGATTTCTCCGACGAGGATGATGTCCGGGTCATGTCGCAGAATGGCCCGCAGTGCGGCAGCAAACGTCACACCAATGTCGGAGTTGATCGGGATCTGAACGATCCCGTCGATGTCGTATTCGATCGGGTCTTCAGTCGTGATGATCTTGGTTTCAATGTCGTTGAGTTCATTCAGCGCCGAGTAGAGCGTCGTAGTTTTTCCCGATCCCGTGGGACCGGTGACCAGGACAATGCCGTGGGGGCGATGAATCGTCTTGCGAAAATTGGACAGGATCGTCGGATCCATCCCGATCTTGTTCAGGTCGAGTTGAACCACGGTCCGGTCCAGCACGCGCATGACCACCGATTCACCGAACATGGTCGGGAGTACGCTGACTCGCAAGTCGACTGGGCTGCCGCCGACGTTGAGCTCAATGCGTCCGTCTTGCGGCATGCGGCGTTCGGCGATGTCGAGGTTGGCCATGACCTTCACACGGCTGACAATGGCGTTCGCGAGATGCCGCGGTGGCGGAACCATCTCGTACAGCACTCCGTCCGCACGGACACGAATCTTGAACTCGTCTTCGAACGGTTCGAAGTGGATGTCTGACGCCTGGTCCTTAATCGCCAGCAGCATCACCATGTTGAGCAGCTTACGAATCGGGTGCGAGTCGGTGTACTCGTTATCCAGATCAAACGCCCCGGCCTTCCCGACGAGTGAACCCGATTCCGGAAGCTGCTCCAGCCCGGCGATCACATCTTCTATGCTGTCTTCTTTAGCGGCGTAATGCTTGGCGATGGCCTGTTCGACAGCAGCGGGAGAAGAGACGGCTCCGCGAACTTCCATTCCAATAAAGTTTCGCAGGTCATCCAGTGCAGCCAAGTTTTGGGGGTCAGCCATCGCGACGGTGAGAACGTTATCCCGCATCGAGATCGGCATGACGCGGTAGACTTCCGCCATCGTCGACGGGACGAGGTCGATCACTTTGGGAGGGATGTTGGTCTCGGCCAGATTGACAACGGGCATGCCCCACTGTTCAGCCAGGGCCTCGGTGAGTTGCTCGTTGGTGATCAGTCCCAGTTTGAGCGCGACCTGGCCCAGGATCTCTCCGGGGCTCTGCTTTTGCTCTTCCAGCACGTCCCAGAGTTGATCCTCGGAGAGGTATCCGAGGTCCACCAGAATCTGTCCCAGTCGACGTTGGGCCATGAACAACCTGCCGATTTGTCAATGCTATGAATGGGGGGCGGAAAGTGATGGGAGTGGCTGACAGCTTCCGGCTCGCGGCGAGCCCGAAGTCTCAAGATCATCCTTCATCATCGTCTTCTTCTTCGTCGTCATCGCCCTCATCGGAGTAGACACCCTTCTTGGCGTTGCTGATGCGTTGTTTGAGTTCACCAGGGTTATTGGATCGCAGGATGACATCCCGCTCCTCGCACAATCCTTTACGCCACAAATCGAACAGGGCGTCATCCAACAACTGCATCCCGTACTTGCGTCCGGTCTGAATGGAGGAGTTAATGCGGTAGGTCTTGGCCTCGCGGATCAGATTCGCGATCGCGGGGGTGACCACCAGCATCTCGTACGCCGCGACGACTCCCTTGGGCTTACGCGGCAGGAGCGCTTGGCTGAGCACCGCAATAATCGAGGTCGAGAGCTGGGTTCGAATCTGTTCCTGCTGGTTGGTGGGGAACACATCGATGATGCGGTCGACAGTTCCCTGGGCGCTGGATGTGTGCAGTGTGCCGAACACCACGTGGCCGGTTTCTGCGGCCGTAATGGCTGACGAAATGGTTTCGAGGTCGCGCATTTCTCCGACCAGGATCACATCGGGGTCCATCCGCAGTGCCCGCTTGAGGGCCTCGGGAAAGTTGGGCACATCGACACCGACTTCGCGCTGATTGATCGTCGATTTCTTGTGCTTGTGGTAGTACTCGATCGGGTCTTCCAGAGTGATAATGTGAGCGTCTTCATGATCGTTGATATGGTTGATCATGCTCGCCAGCGAGGTCGTCTTTCCCGATCCGGTCGGTCCCGTGACCAGAAACAGACCGCGCGGACGCGTAATGAGATCGGGAACGACCGTGGGCAGGCCCAGTTGCTCGAACGTCAGGAACTCATTGGGAATCCGCCGTAGCACCATCCCGATATGCCCGCGTTGCTTGAACACGGCCACTCGAAAACGGGCTTTATCACCAAAGGCGAAACCGAAGTCGGTTCCGCCCATCTCCTGAAGCTCCTGCTGGTTTCGCTCCGGAGTAATGGACTTCATCAGAGAGACCGTGTCGCCCGCTTCGAGCGACTTGGTTTCGAGCCGGACCAGATGGCCACTGACGCGGACCACGGGCGGTTGCCCGGTGGCAATGTGCAAGTCACTCACCTTCTCCCTGACCACCGTCTCCAGAAGTTTGTCGATCTGCAAACGACGTTCTTCGCCGCCACCGGACGCGATATCTGCCATGCCTGCCTCGTCGTGAGTTGCGCGAATTGAGTGAGTGATCATGCAGATGAACATCTGCCTGATCGTCGGTTGATGGGCGACATGTGATTATTCGCCCAAGTCTCACAACTCCTCCACTGGATTGCGGATCCGACCGAATCCAGTACGGAAGTTGGGTTGTCAAAAAGATGTCAGTGCCCGCCCCCCTGGAGCTTGTGGGCTTCTGTCAGAGTCGTGATTCCCGCCAAAGCCTTGTCCACGGCGTCCTCCACCAACGTCCGCATGCCAAATAAGCGCGCTTGGCGTCGAATGTTCTGCGTCGGTTCGCTTCGGAACGCCATCTCGCGGAGCGTTCCGTTCATCATCATCAATTCGAACACAGCCTTTCGTCCGCGATATCCGGATTGCTGGCAGTTCGCACACCCCTTCCCCCGCCGGAACTTGGCCCCTGCGATTTGATCATCAGTCAACTCGAAGAGTGTCAACTCGTCCACGCTCGGCTTGTAAGAGTCGCCGCACTTCGGGCAAACACTTCGAGCCAGGCGCTGGGCCATCACCGCCATCACAGAGGACGCCACAAGGAATGGCTGGACACCCATGTCGATCAAGCGTGTAATAGAACCGGGCGCGTCGTTCGTATGAAGCGTACTGAATACCAAGTGTCCAGTCAAAGATGCTTGGATTGCCATCTCGGCAGTTTCGGTATCGCGAATCTCTCCGACCAAGATCACATTCGGGGCTTGCCGCAGCATGGCGCGGATGATCCGAGAGAAGTTGAGCCCGATTGAGTGCCGCACCTCGCACTGGTTGATCCCCGGCAGATAGTATTCGACCGGGTCTTCTGCGGTGATGATTTTGCGGTCTGGGCGGTTCAGTTCACCTAATGCACTGTACAAAGTCGTTGTCTTGCCCGAACCGGTCGGACCTGTCACCAGAAAGATTCCGTTCGGGCGGCGGATGATGTTTTGAAACTTACGGTAGTTCTCTTCGCTGAAGCCCAGGTTGCGGATGCCAACCTTGATGTTCTCGCGGTCGAGGATACGCATGACCATTGCTTGACCGTGGTTCGTGGGCAGAACACTGACGCGAAGGTCGAAATCCTTTCCATTCACACGGGTCTTAATGCGACCGTCCTGGGGGCGGCGCTTTTCAGCAATGTCAATACGCCCCATGACTTTCAGGCGACTCATCAGTGGTGCCAGCAGCCTCTTGGGAGGCGAATCCCGTTCCACCAACACACCATCGATCCGATAGCGGATGCGAACGCGGTCATCGAACGGCTCCACGTGGATGTCGCTGGCCCGCATGTTCACTGCTTCAGTGATGATCAAGTTCACCAGCTTCACGATCGGTGAGCTTTCCGAATCTTCGGCCTGCGACTTGGCCTCGCTGAGTTCAGTCTCGGTGAAGTCGATCGCCGTTTCCGTAAACTCTTGCAGCATCGAGTCCACTGACTCGGTCTCGGATTGCCCGTAGTACCGGTTGATTGCCGCATTGATGGCCTCTTTCTGAGCCATCACCATGTCGACCTCGCGGGCGAGAATGAACCGCAGCTTCTCCACCAGTTCGAAGTTCATCGGGTCGACGACCGCGACTTTCAGCTTCTCTTCATTGACTTCGACTGCGATACAGGTGTTCTCTCGAGCCACCGATTCGGGAATCAGCTCCACCACATTGTGCGCTAACTCGATCTCTTCGAGGTTGATGAACGTAAAGCCGAACGCCTTGGCCTTGGCCTGCCCGATTCGCCCCTCATCGACATACCCCAGCTTCATGAGGGCATCTTCAGGTGTGATCCCCAGGCTGCTCGCCATATCCTCGGCTTCCGACAACTGATCGGCGCTGACGGTGCCGTCTTTGACAAACTGATCCAACCAATTGCGGGCCATGACTGACCTTTGAATCATCAGAGGAGACGAATTGACCGCACGATCAACGTGAGGGGTTCGCCAGGCGAAGGGACTTGGAGTTCAGCGTGAGCATCCCAACGAGGTCGTAGAATCCGACAGAACACGTTGTGATGGCTGGGGTCGTAGCTGGAGTCAGAGGCTCCCGTGATCTCTATCCCCCCGACA
Source organism: Planctomycetota bacterium (assembly GCA_031419335.1). Classification (GTDB taxonomy): domain Bacteria; phylum Planctomycetota; class Planctomycetia; order Planctomycetales; family Planctomycetaceae; genus TH-plancto1. The sequence goes on along the minus strand of JANOKO010001436.1, from coordinate 1,730 downwards.
CACTGTGGGAGTTGCGAGAAACACGAAATGCCGTCCCAGTCCAGATGACCGGTCGCGTTGAGTGTATGACGCAGGAAAACAGTAGGAAAGAGTCAGGCGACCGAATCAAGGCGAGGATCAAAAATCACCATGATCCGCCACGGACTCGCGGAACACCTCAAAACATCGAGTGGGACTCAGAACGAATTCCACCGCAAAACAAGCTGCACCTCATTTATATCCCACCGAGGGTCGCCATCCCTCACAATTCTCAAAAGTATCGGGGATTCCGGCTTTCCGTGATCTGAAAGAGATGCAGGGTCAAACATCTGGCGACTGCGGCGGCTTGGCGGGTGGGGCGGGCTTTTTGATCTTCCCGGTCTGCAAGTCCTTGACGACCTCTGCCAGGATCGCCGGGTCACGCTTCTCCAAAATGTGCTGGATCCGGCTCGCGGGCACCCCCAGCCGTCCCATCATCTCCTCCACCGTCTTCCAGATCTTGGCCTTCTGCTTCTCACTTGTCGAGAGATACAGATTCGTCACGTTCTCCGCCAAATGCTGCTCATCCAGTTGATCGCGGTTGTCGTAGAACCGCTTGATGATCTTCTGCTGGGCGGATGAGAAATTGCGGTTTTCAGCCATGATCGGGGAAGTCGCCGGTTCGGAACTGGGGGGAACAGTGGTCAAAGAAAACTTACCGACTGCCTCACACTCTCGCAACGTCAGGACAACGAGTTGGCTTGATCGATCCCCTCCCCTTGACTCCCTGCCCACACCTCACCCCAGAATCTCATTCACCACTCGCCCATGAACATCCGTCAGCCGGAAGTTGCGGCCTTGGAACTTGTAGGTCAGACGTTCGTGGTCGATGCCCATCTGGTTCAGAATCGTGGCTTGCAGGTCGTGGACGTGAACAGCGTCTTTCACGGCGTTCATGCCGAACTCGTCGCTCTCACCGTAAGTGATGCCGGGCTTCACGCCGCCTCCCGCCAGCCATGTCGTAAAGGCATACGGGTGGTGGTCGCGACCCCAGCGGACGCGATCGGCGATGTTACCTTGGATGAACGGAGTGCGGCCGAACTCACCGCCCCAGATCACCAGAGTGTCATCGAGCAGGCCGAGTCGCTTGAGGTCTTTCACCAATGCTGCGGACGGCTGATCGGTGTCGCGGCACTGATTGTATAACTCGGTGGTGAGCGAGTTGTGTTGGTCCCACCCGGCGTGCATCACCTGAACGCAGCGGACTCCGCGCTCGATCAGCCGCCGGGCCATCAGGCAGTTATGCGCGAACGTCCCGCGCTCCTGGACCTGCGGCCCGTACATCTCCAACGTCTCTTTCGTCTCGCCGCTCAAATCAGCCAGCTCCGGCACGCTGGCCTGCATCTTAAAGGCCATCTCGTACTGGGCGATCCGCGTCGCGATCTCCGGGTCGCCAAACTCCTTGAGCTTCATCTCGTTCAGTTTGGCGACATCATCCAGCAGCCCCCGCCGCATCGTCCGCGTGAGCCCCTCGGGGTCTTTCAGGTACAGCACCGGATCGCCGCTCCCCCGGAACTTCACCCCCTGGTACATCGAAGGCAGGAACCCCGAACCCCAGTAGAAGTCGTAGAAGATTTGCCCACAACTGGTTCCCTTCGAAATCGAGGTCATCACCACATAACCGGGCAACTCTTCCGTCTCACTCCCCAGCCCATACGTGAGCCACGCCCCCAGCGAGGGCCTCCCCGGCAGCTCGCTCCCGGTGAGCAGGA
>JANOKO010001435.1:0-3172 GCA_031419335.1 Planctomycetota bacterium | reverse complement strand
CGAAGAGCCACGGGCCGATCGGCAACGGCATCCACGATTACCCGTGGAGTGTGAAGCTGTTGAAGGTGATGCTCGACCACTCGAATATCGCGGAGCAGGTGCGGGTAGAGTACCACCTGGATGGGTGGCCGAGCGATCCGGCCACTCTGGATGATGCCGATACAATCATGGTGATCTCGGACGGGCGGGACGGGGACTTGTATGCGGAGGCTCCGCACTTTGCCTCGCCGGAGCATCTGGCGCTGGTGCAGAAGCAGATCGATCGCGGCTGTGGGTTCTGTACGTTTCACTTCTCGACGTTCGCTCCCGACAAGTATGCGACGCAGATTCTGGATTGGTCCGGCGGGTATTTTGATTGGGAGGAGAACGGGCAGAAGAAGTGGTACTCGGCGATCCAGACGCATGACACCCCGATCGATATCACTTCGCCAGAGCATCCGATGAGCCGAGGGCTGAAGCCGTTTTCGATGAAGGATGAGTTCTACTTCAATGTGCGGTTCCTGCCCGAAGGAGCCGATCGTGCTACCGTAAAGACGTCTACTCCGTTGCTCTCCGTCCCAGTCCTCCCCGGTCGCGAGCCCGACGGAAAAATCGTCGCGTGGGCCAAGGAGCGGGCCAACGGCGGACGCGGGTTCGGCACCACTTGCGGCCACTTCTACGAGAACTGGAAGGTCGCAGAATTCCGCACGCTGAGCCTCAATGCCCTCGCCTGGACAGCTAAAGTCGAAGTCCCCGAGGGCGGCGTCCAGGCCCGCTACTTCAGCCATCAAGAAGTGATCGCAGCTCTCTCCGGTGTGCAGGGGACCGACAAAGCCCAGCTCGACGCGAAGCCGATCCGTGTACTGCTGATCACCGGGAACGAAGCCCACAAGTGGCACAACTGGGAGCAGACGACCCCAGTCATCAAGGCTCAACTCGAGCTCGACCCACGCGTGAAAGTCACCGTCAGCACCGATCCAGAAACAGCCTTCACGAAGCTGATTCAGATCCAGGATGTGGTCCTGCTCAACAGCTACGCGAACTGGCACGACCCAAAGAGCCTCTCGCCGAAGGCTCAGCAGGAGTTCATGGACTTTCTGCAGGACGGCGGCGGGCTGGTGGTGGTCCACTTCGCCAACGGAGCGTGGAACTTTTCTTTGCCGATGGCGGGCGAGTCGGACTGGCCGGAGTATCGCAAGATTGTGCGGCGCGTGTGGAACCACAAGGGGCAAGGCGAGGCCCAGAGCGGGCACGATGCGTTCGGCCCATTTGAGGTGGCCATGACCTCGCTCCCGCATGAGATCACGGCGGGGCTCAAGGGATTCCCGATCGTCGATGAACTCTACTTCCGCCAGGACGGACCCGATCTGATCGAGCCGCTCATCACCGCCCACTCGAAAGTCACCGACCGCGATGAACCGCTGGCGTGGACGTACACCTATGGAAAGGGGCGGGTGTTCCAGACCCTACTCGGGCATAGCGAGCGGACCTATGAAGCGTTCGAAGCCAACGAGATGCTGCGCCGCGCCACGGCGTGGGCCGCGAACCGCCAGGTGATTGCCTTCACCGCTGATGGGGCACGGCCGCTGGCGAAGGTCGAACCGCCGAAGGAGGCCGTCGCTCCTGCTCCCAAGCCGACTGGCAAGCTGGCTCTGGCCGATGGGAAGTTCGGGAAGGCGCTCGATGCCGCACAAGGCGGGGCCTACTTCGCGGGTCACGCGGACCATCGCAACGCCACCGTGACGGTCGACTGCTGGACCAAGCTGACCTCGAAGGAGGGGTACAACATCCTAGTGGCTAGCGAGCCGAAGTCGTCGGCCACGCATTGGGAGATGTACTCGCACGCGGGATCGGGGCAGTTCGCGGTCTACATGCCGGGACGCGGTGGGGACTACAAGACCGAGGTCAACATCGCCGATGGCCAGTGGCACCATGTGGCGATGGCCTTCGAGCTGGGCAGACTGCGTCTGATGGTCGATGGGAAGGTCGCGCTCGATAAGCCGCTGCCGCCGTCGAAGACTGCGGAGGCCGGACCGATCGCCATTGGTCAACTGGTCGAGGGGACGATCGGCTGCGCGGGTTTGATCGACGAGGTACGGTTCACGCGCGGGGTGCGAGAGTTCACCGAAGTCCCGACCGAAGTGCCGGTCCTCGATGAGCGGCAACTGGCCACGACGCTCGGGCTGTGGCACTTCGACAAACTCGCCGATGGCAAGTCGCCGGATGAGTGCAAGCGGAAGTTGGAGGCGTTCGCCTCCGCCCCGCCGGTGGCCGCCAATGCCGCTGCCCCCAAGACCGAGCAGAACCATTGGGGCAAGGAGCAGGTCGGCTTCGACTGGACTGAGAAGAACTCGGTCGATGGCCGCTGGCAGGAGAGCGAGATCGGGCGCTGGCTCGGCAGTATCGTGTCGCTCCCCAATGGCCCGGTGAAGAAGGGACTTTCGATTCGCGTCGGCGACGACCAGTCAGCGACCCTCTGCTACGACACACAGCACTGCGGACTCCGCGCCATCTGGACCGGCGGTTTCCTGAAGTTCGACCCCGCGCGATACGGCATCATCGCCTCGCCCCAGCCGAACGGGACGTTGCAGATGGCGCTCCCCGAGGGACCGTTCTGGTTTGATTCGAAGGTCCAGTTTCGCCGGATGTATTCACACGAGCCACGGGCTGTTCTGGAATACACAGTCGATGGGACTGTCGTTCGCGAGTCGCCGTGGCGCGAGGCGGACGGCGTCTTCTCTCGACAATTCGAGATTGATCCCGGCGACTCCCGGCTGACGATGAAACTGCTGAGTGCGGAGCAGGGAAAAGTGATTCCGTCGCCACTCCGGGACTCCCAGACTCTGCTACAGACCGAGGGGGCAATCCACCGCCGCGTGGTCATTATCCCCGAAGACGCGAAGGCTCCGGGATATGGATTATTGCCATCGCACGACAACGCTCTCCTCTCCATCCCGCCTCGTGAGAAGCCGGTCCGGTTCAAGCTGCTCTACTCGATTCGCTTCGAAGACGATGCCCCCGATCTGACGAAGCTCCTGCCGAACGTGAAGAGCGAATCTCTCGCCGAATGGACCAAACCCGGCCCGGCCCGCTGGACCGAGAAGATCACGACCAAAGGCTCGACCACGTTCAGCGGTCGGCACCCGTACGTCCTCGACTCCCTGAACATCCCATTCGACAACCCGTACAAGGC
>JANOKO010001434.1:0-3033 GCA_031419335.1 Planctomycetota bacterium | reverse complement strand
GTTGCACAGGAACGCCTGCAACCTGTAATAGTCCTTCTGCAACAGCGGGTCGAACTTGTGGTCGTGGCACTTCGCACAGCCCAGCCCCAGCCCCAGGAAGGCATCCGAGGTCGTCTCAGTCATGTCTTCCAGGATCGTCTTCCACTGGCCAAACGCATCGCGCTGGTTGTACTCGTAGATGCCGTTGCGGAGGTATCCGGTCGCCGCCACAGCGTCTGAGTTCGTCGGGTCGATCTCGTCCCCGGCGAGCTGTTCCATCACGAAGCGGTCGTACGGTTTGTCGGCGTTGAACGACTGGACGACGTAGTCACGATACCGCCAAGCGGTGGGGCGGAACGTGTCCTGCTTGTAGCCATCCGATTCGGCATACCGCACGAGGTCGAGCCAGAACCGAGCCATGTTCTCGCCATACACGGGGCTGGCGAGGAGTTGGTCGGCGAGGTTCTCGTACGCCTTGTCCGAACGATCGGAGAGGAAGGCATCCATCTGCTGGGGCGTCGGCGGCAGTCCGGTCAAGTCGAGGTACAACCGCCGCGCGACCGTCACGCGGTCTGCCTCTGGGGCTGGCTCTAACTGGGCTTCGCGAATCTTGGCGAGGATGAATCGGTCGACCGGCGTGCGGCTCCACGGATCGCGCTCGAGGGTCGGCGGCTCGACCCGCTTGACCGGTTGAAAGGCCCAGTAAGCGCGGTCCTCGTCGGTCAGCTCCCGGCCACTCGGCTGGGCAATGGCCACCGTTTCACCCGCTGGCCACGGAGCGCCCATCTCGACCCACTTCGTCAGATGACCGATCTGCTCTTCGCTGAGTTTCCCGTCCGGCGGCATCTCGAACGACCGGTAGTTCACCGCATCGACGAGCAAACTCTCCGCCAGATTCCCGACGACAACCGCTGGTCCCGATTCCCCGCCGAGCAACACGCCGTCACGCGAGTCTAGCCTCAGCTCGCCGTTCTGCTTCTTGTCGTTATGACACTTGTAGCATTTCTCGGCGAGCAACGGACGGACGTGCTTCTCAAAGTATTTCAGTTGATCCGATGTCGAAGCCTCGCCGGACTCACCTCCCCATATTGGGACTGAGAACAACCATAGGGCGATCAGACAAACGACACGCAGCGGCATAAACCACACTCCAAACACCAGATCCAACACCGACAACTACGCGTTGTCAACCCAGCGCAGTTCAAACAGAACACTGGATACCCGTTCGTATAGCTTACCCGGCCACGGACCAAGGTCCAACAGAAATATCCGCTGCCAGGCACTCTCCGTCACACACCCGATGGGCGAAATGCGCCTTGTCGTTAACCTACGGCGTCAGCTTGCCGACCGTCAGGCCAGGCCAGTCGTCCGTGCGGAATGGGTACGTTGGCAGATAGATGTCGCTGTACAAAGTCCCGTTCGGATTGTCGGCCCAGTCGTATCGCACAGCGACTGGCTCCTGGATGTCGGGATGCGAGATTTCGACGCTATCCTCGTCGATGATCTTGGCGTTGCCCCAGACCCATTTCTTGTCGGCTCCGGCGATCGCGAATCCGGCCAGCGGCTCGCCGTAGTAGGAGACCAGCTTGCGACCCGAGATGTCGAAGTCGACCACACACTTACCAGCTTCGATCTTGACGGCTTTGTAGACCGGGCCGCTGCGAACGATCCCCTTCATGCCGTAGTCGTTGACGAGGGCCAGCCGGGCCAGCCGCTTGGCGACGTTCTGCTTGTCTTTCGGATGGATGTCCTTAGCTGCTCCGATGTCGATGATACAGGCGGCCCCGACATGTGGGAGTGCCTGCCCCGCCAGCATCTGGGCCTCGCGCAGTTCGGCCCATTCGCTCTCACCGGGTTCGGTCGTCTTGCCTTTGAAGTTCGCCAGCTGCACTTGATAGAACGGGAAGTCCCCCTGGCCCCAGTCCTCGCGCCAGCTTTGAATCATGGCGGGCATCAGCTTGCGGTACTGGTAGGCTCGGCCCGCGTTTGATTCGCCCTGATACCAGATGGCTCCCTTGATGGCATAGGGCGTCAGCGGAGCGATCATGGCGTTGAACAGCACGCTCGGGTTGTGGCTGTTGGTCGATGGATTCCCGGGATCGCGGGGGCGCTGAGGCGGTTGTTTGCCTTCGACATTGGCTTTGACGACAGCGGCCCTCCAACGTTCGATGGCCGCTTCGTGTTGGGCCTTGGCCTCTTCGGGGTTGTAGGCATTGATCCGCTCGGCCCAGGTGTCGACGATCGGCTTCAGGTCCGCATCCTCTACGAGATTTCCGCGCTCGGTCCACGATTCCGCCGGGGTGCCGCCCCACGCGGTCTGGATGATCCCCACCGGGACATCGAGCGTTTCATAGAGTTGCCTTCCGAAGAGGTACGCGACCGCCGAAAAGCCGGGGACATTCTCGGGAGTACAGGTCTTCCACTCGGCCTTCACATCATCCTGCGGCTCCAGAGCGGTGACGTTGGGAACTTGAAACAGCCGAATCCCCGGCTGTCCAGTGGCTGCGGCTTCGAGGTCGGAGTCGAGGGTATTGTTGAGCGCCCACTGCATATTGGACTGGCCGCTGCACACCCAGACCTCGCCAACGAGGACATCCTCAAATGTGATCGTGTTGCTCCCCGCGACCGTCAGTGTGGCCGCGTCACCGACCGCCAGCGCACCCAGCTTCGCCGACCACTTGCCATCGCTGCCCGCCTTGACCGTCAGCTTCTGATCGCGGAACGTCACAGTGATTTCTTCCCCGGCATCGGCCGTGCCCCACACCGGCACCAGCTGGTCCCGCTGAAGGACCATATGACTGCCAAATACCGAGGGCAACTTGACAGCTGCGTTCGCCACAGATGTTGCCATGAGAGCCACTGCCCCCACCAAGCCAGTGCTCCAACGCATGTCGTCTACTCCGCAATGCGATTCAGGTGACAAGGCGACCACGCCGCCTGGAATGTCATCAGAGTAGATCGATTCGAGGCAGGAGGCAAGGAATACACCCTGGACGCCGTTGATGTGAGGCAATGGCATCCTTTCTACAACGGTGCCGGGCCGGGCTTTCGGAG
>JANOKO010001433.1:0-4342 GCA_031419335.1 Planctomycetota bacterium | reverse complement strand
TGCTGTCCTACAATAATTATCCGGGAGCCCAAGACTCCCTGGTTGAGACGATCGTGGACATGATCCCGATCGCGGCGGATGGGGGATCGAGTGGGGCCAACGCACTCGTGCCGGTCCAAAAACTTTTCTATAACTATATTCCCACGATGTTGGGAGTGGTGTTGAGCCCCAGCCCCCAGGGGACTGCGACCCAACCGGTGGTGGCCTATGGCCGCCCGGTGATGGATTATGTGGCGTCGCAATTCAATCCGACCGATCTGAATCCTCCGAAGACCCCGCCCAAGCCTCCGGCGGGTCCGCTGGCGGCTTTGTCGCTCGTGGTTGTCCCATTGGTCAACACACTACCCAAGTCGCCGGTGCTATGTGCCAATCACCCCGCTCAGTTCATGCATTACGACCCGAAAACCGCGACCACCACTGACACCGCATTCTACCGTGCGATGCTGGTTCAGGATCTAGTCGCAGCGGGCTGGCAATTCCAGATGTCGCAGCATCCCGATATGAATCCGCTGACCATTCTCCAATCTGTCATCAAGACTTGGACCTCCGTTGATCCCATCCAGCTTCAGAATATCTTCAATCAACAGGTGGCCGAATTCTGCTTTTGATGGAGGCCCACCGCAGGAATTTCGTGGGAGCCCCAGATATTCGATCGGACAAGAATCCGAAACGACACGGGAGAGGCCCCGCTGGCTTGAACAGAGTTCATTGGCTGGCCCGCTACACCAACAACTCCGGCACCACGTCCCCGATCGGCACCAAACGGTGCGGGCGGTTGAGGTTATCCCGTAGTTCAGTTTCCGGGGCAATGCCCAAGGCCGTATATAATGTCGCGATCACGTCACCGGGAATGAGCGGGCTCTCGGCGGGGTAGGCTCCGATGTTGTCGCTGGCTCCGTAGATCAGCCCTTTCTGGAACCCGCCACCGATCAGTTGCAATGAGTAGCACCAGTTCCAGTGGTCCCGTCCGGCGGCTCCATTGACCTTCGGTGAGCGGCCAAAGTCGCCCAGGATCGCCACCACCGTTCGCTCCAGCATCCCCCGCTCGGCGAGGTCTTCAATCAGACTCCCGGCTGCCATGTCGAGTTGGGGCAACAACTCCCCGCGCAGCTTCGTAAAGTTCCCGCCGTGGGTGTCCCATGTGGCGTTCGCATCGGGTGCCCAAGAGACGGTGACCAGCCGTGTCCCGGCCTCGATCAGCCGCCGGGCGAGCAGCGTACTCTGGCCGTAGATGTTGCGACCGTAGCGATCTCGAACGGTGTCGGTCTCGTCTTGCACACGGAAGGCCCGCTGGGTGTCGAAGGACGTGAGCAGGTCGAGCGCACGCTCCTGGAACCGGCTCATCTGAGCGGTCGGCGAGATCGATTCCGCCAATGGAGGCCGCTCCAGCGAGGCGAACAACTGCTCGCGCCCGGCCAGCCGCGCATTGGTGATATCGCCCAGCGACAACTCGGGGATTGTGAAGTCCGCTGCATTTGGGTCGCGCGTTACAAACAGCGGATCAGTCGCCCTTCCCAGGTAGCCGCCGAAGAACCCCGGCTGGGGCGGTCCACCGGCTCCTTCTTTCGTGATGTATGGCAGATGCACATACGGGATCACTGGCTTCGTCGGTGGTCGTATCTTTCCGAGGACGCTCCCCGGCGATGGGTTGTCCGAGGGCTTCGTCCCGCCCCCCTGCTCTCCCCGATCATGCCCCGTCAGAGCGCAGTACACCGCAGCTGCGTGGGCGTTGTTCACGCTATGGTGCATCGAGCGAATGATCGTCGAGCGGTGGGCCTGTTTGGCCAGCCTCGGGAGTAGCTCGCACATGCGGTAGCCGGGGAGCGATGTCTCAATCGACTGAAACTCGCCGCGTACTTCGACCGCCGCTTCGGGCTTCATATCCCACATATCGAGGTGACTCGGCCCCCCATCCAGGAACAGGAGTATGCAAGCGTCCGCCTTCGGAGCTAACCCGCCTGGGGCCGCCTCCCGCGCCGCGAGCCAGCGAGGCAACGACAACCCCGCCGCCCCCAAGGCTCCCGCCACCAAACACCCCCGCCGGGTCGTCATCCAGTTCGTTCCCCACTGCATTGCACCACTCCCGTGTTCACATTCCCACGCGCAAGTCTAGCTTGATGGGAGACCGTTGGCCAAGAGGAATGGGACAGAAAAACCGTGAAGGGTTGTACTCAGTCCAGTGGTCACCATCGATCGCAGTGTCGTCAGGGCGTGTCCCAGTCGCTCCCGGTGTGCATTCACCCCTTGGTGGTCCCCAAGATCAGTAGCTCGCCGAGTGAGCAAGGGCCGAGCGCAGCGAGGAGTACCGCCAGGAACCGCTCGTACCCGCTGAGCGACCTGAGATTCTCCGGGGAACCGAGCTCTCGCAAATGATCGAGAGACGTACGCCCTCGCTGGCGAGTCGGGCTACGAAATCGGGCCACCGAACATCGGCGAATGGGGAGTGTCAGAGAGACAGTATGGTCGGGAGTCGAGCGACGCACGAGTGCCCCGTCAAGGCTCAGAATTGGGGTAGAGCCAAGCTCGCCTGGGAGGGCAAAGCTCCTGCTGAGCCGAAAGCCAGGTGAAGCGCTGTCTGGTGGTTGCGGCTCGGCAGGAGCCTCGCCCTCCCGAGGGAGGCGAAGCCCCCAAACAAGCCATGACGACGCACCAGGAAGGCCCCAGTGCCTCGCGAATTGATCAATCCAGGAATGACTCCGGCTCCTCCCCGCGCACGTAGGCGTTCTCGCGGGCCAAGGTCTCGTAAGCCAACTGCACCAGTTCTTCGCGAGAGCGGAAGAGGTCGCGTTCGGGAAGATGGCATTCGGCCAGCAGTCGGGATTCGAGTTGTGCGTGGGACTCCACCGACCCATCCGCTCGCACATGGGTGATGCCACCTAACTCCTCTCGGACAAACCGGCTGATGAGGAGATTCCGGTGACAGGTCAGGGGATCGCGCTCCGCGCACATCATCGCGATGGAAAACTTTCCCAGGCCGGTTTTGATCCGCTGAATCCCTTCGCGAAAAGCCGCTGTCTGTGCGGTGCGGATGAAGTCCACTCGACCCGTCGGGCCATACACTTCTGGTTCTTCTCGATGCGCCCCGAGCTGGGGGCCGAGGTGGGAGTACGCAATCCCGACTGCTTCAAGAGCGGCCTTGAGCACCTCGCGATTGTACTGGGGGTTGTATCGGCTATAGGGAGCGGAGCGGACATCGGCAACAGCTGTGATGTCGTTCATCCGCAACAGATTCACGAAGTGTGAGAACGGATGCGTGGAGTGGCCAATGGTGACAAGTGCGGACACGGGCGAACTCTATTGACCGGCGATCTTCAGGAAATTGCCGCTCAGTTGGACCCGGATCTTCCCTTTCGATTGGGTATCAGATGGGAGGTTCAGCTTGAAAAACAGGACGCCGTCCCCGCGAGGGGTGTACTCGAGTTCTTTCCCGACCGTAAACGGCTCGATTCGCTGTTCGCGCTGAGTGTCCCGTGGATCACGAATCACTCCCATCAGCGCCCCAGCCGGAATCCCAATGATTTGATGGGTGCGTGGATCATCGGAGGGGAGGCCTTCGGGTCCGACCGTCTCGTTGAGAATCAATCGGAGCGTGCCTTCGGCCTGCATGCGAAGAGGCTTGTCTTTCGCAACAGCGACTCCGGAAGGTGTCCAGCCCTTGGTGGCGTCGACCTCGACATCGAACGTGTTCTCGTCGTAGACAGCATCTTCCAACGCCTTTAATTTGACTTGCGCATCTTCGAAATCAGGCACCACGCGAAGGATGGTTTTCAATGTGTCTTTGGTCTTGTCGGTCAGCCCCTGTTCTTCGAAGCCCTTGGCGACACCGAGCAGCCCATTGACGTAATCGATTTTGGCTTTTTCGGCTTGCGACTCCAGGTTGCGGACCTCGGTCACGTTGGGGGCCTTCTTGTCTTTGTCCTTGGGCTTTTTGGGTTGGGAGAGCGAGATCGACGCTCCGCTCACCAGCAGGACCACCGCTAGAGCGGCCACGGTCAGACGACGATTTCCCATACGAGCGCTCCAGTGTGTGTGTTGACGCACAAAACTTCCGAAGTCTCCGAAGACTTCAGAAGTTTTTGGATCGACTTCTGCTACTTCTTCGTGCCGATGGCGAACAGCGTCGTCTTGTTGCTGATATACAGCACATCGTTGGCCACGACCGGGGTGCTGTAGACCGAGTTCTTGCAGGAGTTGGTGGCGATCTCTTCCATCACCTGGCTGTGCTTGAAGACCGACACATCGCAGTATTCATCGCCGAAATAGACCTTGCCCTCGACGATCAAGGGGGATCCCCACGAAGCCGCGAACATGTCATGGTTCCAGTACGACTTTCCGGTCTTGG
>JANOKO010001432.1:0-5293 GCA_031419335.1 Planctomycetota bacterium | reverse complement strand
GCATGACCCGAGGCAGACATGGCCAGCGACCTGATGACACCCCGTTCCGAGTTCGGAGGCATCCTGCGCCAGCAGGAGACATTTGCCACCGATGAGACGGACGACCTGAGCACAATCGATGCGGCATTCTGGGAGGACTTCACTGCGGGGGAGAGGGCCGGGGTGAGGGGGGCAGAACTGGCGGCGTGGCCCCTCGCCCCCAACCCTCTCCTCCGCAACATGCTCTGCCTGAAATCCACATCGATCGCGGGGGAGAGGGGGCCGGACGCGTGTTGGCGGCCTGGTACACGTGGCTCCTCAGCTTTCAGGGCACGGCCTTGATCGCCACATGCCGACGGCGGGACTCATCCGACTTGGGGAGAATGATCGACAGCACGCCATCCTTCAACTCCGCTTTGACTTTGTCTTCCTTGACGCTGCACGACAAGGCGATCGACCGGCTGAACTGGCCCATGCGGCGTTCGACGCGGAGGTACTTCTTGCCGCTGCCTTCCGACTGGGCTTCCTCCTTGCGTTCGCCACTGATGGTCAGGTAGCCATCGCCGATGTCGATGTGGATCTCGTCCACCTTGTAGCCCGGAATGTCCGTGGTGACTTCGATGGCGGTATCGGTTTCCGCCACATCCACACTCGGCGTGTTCGCATGCACGACCTCGGCTAGTCCGGTCATGCCGAAGAAGTTCTCGACCAGGTTGTCCACTTCCTGCCGCAGCGTGGACATGGGAACCGGATTGAACCATCGTCGTGGCATCGACGGTTTGGTTTCCGTGTTGGACATGATTTGGACTCCTTGAGATTGATGGACATGGGGGGACCGTCAACGCTACGGAATTGGGTTGTGGCCCCGTCTGGGAGGGCGAAGCTCCTGCTGAGCCGGCAAGCCAGGGTTGACATCAACTGGCGTGAGCGGCTCGTCAGGAGCCTCGCTCCAGTGCTGTGAACACGATGAAGGCGCTGGGGCAGCCTAATTGTCGTCGATTTCTCCGAAATCGCTGGTTCTGCTCGGCAGTTCTCAAGTCGCATCGGCTGGTCCGTCGACCCAGCGATTTCGGAGAACTCGCCGACAATCCGCGAGTCCCGTGACTGCCATCATGTTCATGGTACTGGCCACGCCCTCCCGAAGGCGGCAACTCCCCATTCAGAGCGATGACGTGTGACCGCACCCAGCGACTCACCACGATGCGACTCCCGTCGTACGAGCAGAGGCTTCTGCATGGGACATGCCATTCGTTACCTTTTTCGGGCCAGTCGGTCCGTTCGTATACAAAAGCTGGATGAGAACCGGGAATCGAGAGATGGCTTAACTGACATCCAATGTGGACGGGTGACGAAAGTGTGTGACAATCTGGCGCGCATTGTGCGATAACGTACTGGCGTAGAAGTTGCTCAGTCCTCCTCGGAATTTCGATCTCATGCCGCCCGACCCGAGCCGACAGATGCCCGACGCCCTGAAATCCGAGGCACTCCAGCTCATCGTCGAATCGCTCCCAACGGGCACGATCGTGGTCGATCAGGCGGGCCAGATCGTGATGCTCAATCGTCAAGTCGAGGAGTGGTTCGGCTATGCGCGGAACGACATCCTGGGCCGTCTGGTCGAGTGCCTGATCCCCGAGCGGTTTCTCCCCAATCATCCCCAGCAGCGCAACGAGTATTTCGCCGCCCCGCGCGTGCGCCCGATGGGGGTCAATATGAATCTGTACGCCCGGCGTAAGGACGGCAGCGAGTTTCCGTGTGACATCTCGTTGCATCCGCTCCCGCTGGCCAACGGCCTGCACGTCATGGTTCACATGCTGGACGCCACCCAGCGTCACCTGTCGGAGGCCCGCCAGCGACACGAGGAGTCGCTGCTGCGCATGCACTTTATCGTCGAAAACCTCCCTGCCGGGGCCGCGTACGTCTCCCTCGACACCGGGATTCTGCTGGTCAACCGAATGTTCGAAGAGATGACCGGTTACACCCAAGCGGATTTAACCGATCTGCCGCGTGCCTTCGAATTGCTCTTCCGGGAGCGGGCCGCCGAGGTCCAACTCCAGCATGCGGAGGACCAGGCTGCGGGCTTTCCGATCCCGCGCGTACTTCTGGTCGATCGGAATGACGGCAAGCAAGCCTGGGTGGAGATGGCCGCCTATCGCTACGACGATCATGAGGTGTGGCTATGGCACGACATCACCGATCGGCTGGCGGCTCAGTCGCGGTTGGTGCAGTCGGAGCGGCTGGCGGCAATCGGCGAGATGATGACCGGACTCGCTCACGAGAGCCGCAACGCACTCCAACGAGCCCAGGCCGCCCTGGACATGCTCGAACTCGATCTCGATCAGCGTCCCGACCTGCGGACCTTCTCGCGACGGGCAGTGTCGGCAATCGATGAGTTGCAACGTCTCTATGAAGAGGTCCGTAACTACGCCGCCCCAATCCAGTTGGAACGGTGCCAGACCAACCTCGAAGCGATCTGCCAGGAAGTCTGGGATCAAGTGCAGCAGGTCCACCACGACAAACAGATTCAGTTCAACACACAGATGGATGAAGATGCCCGGACCATTCTCATCGACAGCCATCGTGTGAAGCAGGTGTTTCGCAACATCCTCGAAAACGCGGTCGCGGTCCTTCCCGATCAGGGCGGGATAATCGAAGTGACAGCTGAAACTCTGATCGATGACGGAAAGCTGTGGATTGGGATTGCCATTCAGGACAATGGCCCCGGCATGAACGACGAGCAAAAACGCCGCGTCTTCGAACCGTTCTTCACCACTAAGACCCGCGGCACCGGCCTCGGCATGGCCATCGTCCGTCGCATCATGGAGGCCCACGGCGGGGCAGCTTCAGTGGGATCACCGGAGCGCGGGGCACGGATTGTTCTGCGGTTCCCGAAGTCTCAGAATTCATAAGACTCCTGCCCGCTGGCCTGACTGCATGGGAGTAGAAGTCTCACGAATGCTGCTACGAGAAGTCAGTCACATGGCCCCCGCGATTGCTCCGCATTCTCCGGAACTCACTTGGGCGTATGATTTGCCATATCGACAACACTTCCACAGGACATCGTCCAACATCGGATTGACAGTGCGGCGATGTGCGGGAGTGTGCGGAAAAGGACTATGATGCGAGCGGTCAGACAATTCTGACCGTTCGCCTGACGCCGTCAGTCACGCACTCCGGGCGACTGCCACAAGCGAGGACAACATGACCACTGGGATTCTGATCTGGGCGCGTCACACTGCACTGCGGTCACCACGCTCAAATCCCAGTCGATTTCCGGGACAGATGCACAGGCGTTGTCCACACAAACTCCAGTTGGTCCCTCATGAGCCAAAGTCCTGTCGAGTGGTGTCTGGCCCAATACTAGGCCGACTGGACCGCAAACTTCGCAGCTCGCACAAAGTGGCACCGCAGTGGGCGCAGGGGTTCTCAGAGGACGGCGGGCATGGGTGGGTCAACAGCTGCGGGATCAAGCAGCCTGCGGTGAACCTCTGCGGGGTCTGGAGCTGCCGCTGATCGCGGGACCCGCAGAGGGCTCGATAGCCGTGCCGTGCATGTCATTTGCCATGCACTGACCGCCCGCCACGTTCCCGAAAACGGGTCGGACCGTAATCAAGACGGCCCGAGCAAGACCGTCTGGAACCTCATGCCCGCGTGAGATTCACCACCACCATTATTTCTGGCCACACACGTTGGGCTCACGATGCCTGGTCGCGAATTGCTCGTCTGAGCTGGTTTTGGGATGATCTGACCTGCCAGTCCCATCTCCTTGGAGTCGTCTGTGTCTCGCAACGAGTTGCTCCCGAATCAGCGGCAACAATTGAATCACCTGCTCGATGAGCTGCGAGGCCGGAATCCGTTCTGGACGGAGAGGCTGACGGCTGCGGGATTCGGGACAGGGGAGGTCAGTTCACTGGAGCATTGGCGCACGCTCCCACTCTTGACGAAGTCGGAACTGGTGGCGGACCAGACTCAGCATCCCCGGTACGGAACGAACCTGACATACCCCGTCACCCAATACACGCGGCTGCACCAGACCTCCGGTACAACGGGTCGACCCATGTTCTGGCTCGACACAGCTGCGAGTTGGAACTGGTTCATGGAGTGTTGGTCCCAGATCTATCGGCACATCGGATTGCGTCCGCATGATGTGGTCGCCTTTCCGTTTTCGTTTGGACCGTTCATCGGTTTTTGGGCGGCCTTCGAAGGGGCAGTGCGACGTGGAAACCTCTGTCTGGCGATGGGGGGACTGAGTAGCGAAGCCCGACTGCGACAGATCCTCGAACATGAATGTACAGTGGTCTGCTGCACACCGACCTATGCCATGCGACTGGCAGAGGTCGCCAAGCACGAGGGGCTGGATTTACAGGGGTCAGCGGTGAGGGCACTCATTGTCGCGGGAGAACCCGGCGGTGCGGTGCCGGGGATTCGTTCTGGCATCGAGGCGGCGTGGGGAGCGAGGGTCTTCGACCACTGGGGGATGACCGATCTGGGATCGCTTGGCATTGAGACGGAAAACTCCCCGGGAAGTTTGCTGATCTTGGAGAACGAGTCGATCGCCGAAATCATCGACCCTAAAACCGGAGACCCGGCTCTGCCGGGCGAAATTGGCGAACTGGTCATGACCAACCTGGGACGGTTCGGTCAACCCGTACTCCGCTACCGCACAGGGGATCTCGTGAATGCAGCCCTCGACACCCGTGGTGCAGGACAAGGCTGGCTACGTTTGGAGGGCGGCGTACTCGGTCGGTCGGACGATATGCTTGTTATTCGGGGGAACAATGTCTTTCCCAGCAGCGTCGAGGCCGTTCTTCGCGAGTTTCCAGAGATCACCGAATTCCGACTGACTGTCGTACGCAGACGCGAAATGCAGCAACTGCAAATCGAGTTCGAACCCATTCCGTCCGTGTCACATGACAACAACGCCCTCCTGCAGCTCATCGACCGCATGGAGCGCCGGCTGACCGACCGACTGGCGTTTCTACCGGAGCTGATTCCCGTATCTGTGAATAGTCTTCCCCGGTCGGAGTTCAAACGCCTCCGTGTGCAGCGGTGACTCGGCAGCCGGAGTCTCTGGATCGTGTAGACGCAGTGATTCACGTTCTAACATCGCTGCGAATTCGCCCTTGTCGCTCACTTCGAAAGAGACAAAAGAGCAATCCTCTGGGAGGGCAGATCTGGAGTCTCCCACAGCGAACATCATGCCCCAGAGTCAACTTGAGGTCTGGGTGTCATGCGAGATCACTCCTGGGTATTCGCCTCGGCCTGTTCCCCTTCCGGCGGGTCTAACTGGATCGGGTCGTTCTTTTCCCAGAATGCG
>JANOKO010001431.1:0-4877 GCA_031419335.1 Planctomycetota bacterium | reverse complement strand
ATCCTCGGCACCCTCGACCAGACCCTGCTCAACGCCACGCTCGAAATTGCCGACCGCAGCCGCAATGCCAAAGGCCGTGTCAACTCTGCACAAGCCGATGTTCGACTGAAGACCGAACGCGGCGAGAAGCTCAAGCTGCTGCTCGAACGCAAGCATGCCACGCAAGAAGAGTTCGACCGCAGCCTCGTCGAGAAGGAAGTTTCCGAGGCGCAATTGTTAGCGGTGCAGGAAGAACTACTGGTGCGGGCCTTGGAGTACGACCGCATCCAGGTGCAGCTCGAACAACGCAATGTGCGTTCGCCGATCGATGGAGTCGTCATCAAGGTGCATCGCGATGTTGGTGAGTTCGTGTCGGTCAACGATCCGGTGATCGCCACGGTGGTTCAGCTGGACCCGCTGATTGCCGTCTATTCGGTGCCGTCGCTTCTCAGCAAGCAGATCAAGCCCGAGACTGAGGTCAGCATGCTTGTCGGTGATGCTCGCGTCCCCGCGAAGGGAGTCGTCGACTACATCGCTCCTGTGATCGATGCTCAGAGCGGGACCATTCTCATCAAAGTGCGAGTGCCAAACCCGAAGCATGTGTACCGCAGTGGGGAGAAGTGCCTGCTGGTCGTGAATGGGGAGTTACCCAAGGCTCAGACTGCTGGTTCGCCGAAGCCCGGTACGACTCCGGCCCCTGCAGCCGCTCCAGTCGCCAAGCCGCTCCTAAAGACCAGCCGACTGGAAGTCGGGAAGGTGCAATGAGTCAGTCGACACCGGTCACTCCCGTGGCAACGAGTTCGACTCCCGAGGTCGCTGTCGTGCAGCGTCGCCCGGACACAGAGAGACTGCGGACACTGCAAGCTCGATTCGGCGAAGCGGCTGCACAGGCCACGGACCGCGCGAACCTGATCGTGAGGGTGGCGAAGGTTCTGACCGACGCGGCCCGTGCGGACATCTTGGTTGTGGGGCGGCCCGATGCACAGGGACACGTGGCACTCGATGGAGTGCTGCATCCCATCTCCGGTTTGCCCGATCTGACCACCAAGTGTTTTCGCGAGTATGCGCTGGCCGCGTGCCAGGACCGGCAGACGCGAGCCGGTCGCATCGGTCGACCGCCGACGCAGTTGCTGGTCGGCGTGCCGATCACGACGGCGAACTCGCCGGAGGTGTTGCTTGCCCTGTTCCTGTCTCCGTCGGCCCCGCCCGATGTGCTAACAACGGTGGTCGAACTCGCGGTCTCAACGCTGGCGTTGTATGACCTGCGAACTGGATCGATCGCTCTGGATCGCGAGGTCGCTTCTACCGCAGCAATTGTCGATCTCGCGGCCCGAGTGCAGTCGGCAGCACATGTGAATGCGGCAGCTCAAAACCTGTGCGACGAGGCCACACGCTATCTGGGTGTGCTGCAAGTGGCCATTGCAGTGACGCGGTCGGGCGAATCGGGGTGTCGCCTCACCTCAGTCAGTCGCAGTGAGGGCAGCGTTTCTCCCGAGAAACGAGACTCGTTCCTCGAAGCGGCACTGGACGAGTGTTTGCTGCGAGGAGAAGTCGGGATTTGGCCCCCTCCTCCCGGTGCAGCACGGCATTCGCTTGTCACTCACAAGCAGTTGGCCCTCCGCTGGAATGCCGAATCGGTTGTGTCGGTGCCGCTGCGAACTCACGAGGGAGATACCGTCGGAGCGTGGGTCGCCATCGCGCGGTGTTCCGATCAAGCCCTCGCGACTGCGGGCTTTATGCAAGCCGCTGCTCCGCTGATGGGAGCGGCACTGCGTACGTTGCAACGCGGCGAGCGAGGACGCATCGCGCGTGCGTGGAGCCAGTTCACCCACGCGATGCGACTTCGCAAAGGCCGACTGATCGCGCTGGGTTGCGTGCTGTTGCTCGCAGGGTTATGTGTCCCGCTACCTTACTCCGTCCGAGGTGGATGCGAAGTCCATCCGATCTCGCTGAGGTTCGTCGCTGCCCCCTTCGACGCTCGCCTTCTCCACGCCGAAGTCGAACCCGGCGATGAGGTCGAGGCCGGACAAGTCCTGGCCCGACTCGATGGCGAAGAAATCCGCTGGGAACTCTCCGGAGCCACTGCCGAGGTTGACCGCGCGGCGAAGGAGCGAGACGGACACCTCGCAGAGAAAGAGATCAACGCGGCCCAGGTGTCTCGTCTGGAAATGGCCCGCATGACGGCCAAGGCGACAGTCCTCCGTCAGCGCAGCGAGCAACTTGAAATCCGCAGCCCAGTCGCTGGAGTGGTCATCAGCGGCGACCTCCGAAAAGCGGAGGGAGCCCCGCTCTCCACGGGCCAGACCCTGTTCGAGATCGCCCCGCTGGAGGAGATGGTTCTCGAAATCGGCATCCCGGAAGAGGACATCGGACATGTCCTTGTAGGTCAGTCAGTTCAAGCGGTCCTTCATGCACTTCCCGATCGAACGTGGACTGGCTTGATCGAACGTATCCATCCGCGATCAGAACTGATCGACCAGGACTACGTCTTCGTGGCCGAGGTGAAGTTCACCAACGACCGGGGACTCCTGCGTCCCGGTATGAAAGGCCGGGCCAAGGTCCAGACGGCGGCTCATCCGCTGGGCTGGAATCTGTTCCACAAGGCGGTCGACCAGGTGCGATTCTGGATCGGCTGGTGACGGTCGTGGGACGGGCCCATTGGCCCGTCCTTCCCCTCGCGACTCTCCTCATGCAACTCAACCTCAGCACTCGCGAACTCGACCGCACCCGGCTCAAACTCCGGGACGATGTGGGTGTCCGCCCAGTGCCGACGGTCGATGGGGTGTCGTACCAACTCGAAGACCCGGTCGCTGTCCGGTTCTACCGCGTGGGGCGAGCGGAATACGTGTTGATCTCGCTGCTCGATGGCCGGACCACTCTGGCGGAGGCCGTGACGATTGCATCGCGGACACTTGGCCACGAAGCGTTCTCGGAGTCGGAAGCTACGAGTATCTGCCTGTGGCTTGTTGAGACCGGACTCGCCTCGCCGACAGAAGGCTCGATCGAGTCCTCGACCACCAAGGCAGCTTCGCTGAGTTCGCTGTTCAACCCGTTCTGGATGAAGCTCCCCCTGCTTCGCCCCGAGCGGCTCCTCGACCTGCTGCTCCCGTGGACACGCTGGTTCTTCAGTGGACCAGCGATCATGGTAATCCTTGCTCTGTGGATCGCGGCGGGAGTGGTCCTGACTGGACATTCCGAAGAGTTCTGGGCCGATTCGAGACAGGTCTTCTCGACTCACAACTGGCTGCTGCTGGTCATCGTGTGGGGCGTGCTCAAGATAGTCCACGAGATTGGCCACGGGCTGGCCTGCCGCTATTACGGGGGCCGCGTGACCGAGATGGGCGTCGTCTTCGTACTCTTCGCCCCGATGGCGTATGTCGATGTCACCTCGTCGTGCGGATTCCATTCGCGCTGGAAGCGGATGCATGTCGCTGCGGGCGGCATTCTGGTCGAGCTGACGGTGGCTGCCCTGGCCGCGCTGTGCTGGACCCAGGCCACGACCCCGTTTGCTCGACACCTGCTTCACAACATCGTCGTCAGTGCGAGCCTGACCACACTCATATTCAACATCAATCCGCTGATGCGATTCGATGGATATTTTATCCTCGAAGACCTGCTCGACATCTCCAATCTGAGTACGACCGCCAGCCGCTGGCTCCAGTCCCGCGCTGCGCGGTTCTTTTACGGCGAGCAGCGCGCGGTCCCCGTCCCCTCGGGTCTGACGGGCCACATCATTCGCAGTTATGCCATGCTCTCTTCCCTCTGGCGAGTGACAGTATCCACATCACTGTTGGCCGGATCCGCTGTGATGTTTCGCGGAGCCGGGCTGGCGATCGCGATCGGGGCGATACTGCTGTGGTACGTGAAGCCGGTGATTGATCTGCTAAGTTCGCTAACCACGCGCTGGTGGCGCGATCGCTGGAGTGCCAGCCGCGCGGTGCTGCTGGGATCGCTGTCTGCGGTCTGTGTAGGAACGCTGGTGTTTCTGCTACCGAGTCCGTTTCAACAGCACGCGCCGGGGATCGTGGACTTCGCGGATCTGGAGGTGGTGCGAGTCTCTTCCGCCGGATTCGTTCAGGAGATTCTCGTGACCAATGGGCAAACTGTGAGCGCCGGTGACGAACTGGTCGTCCTCCACAACGTGGAACTTGAAGCCCGCGTTACTGACCTGAAACTGGCCATCCAGCAGTCCGAGGCCAAGCGCCTGGGACAGGTCAATCGTAAGGAACTGGCCCTGGCCCAGATCGAGCTTCGCAACCAACAGGCCATGATGGAACAGCTCGCCGTGGCGTACCTCCGGACAGATGCGTTGTCGATTAAGGCTCCCGCTGCCGGGCGGGTTCTGGCTCGTCGGCTCGATCAGCAGATGGGCAACTATCTGAAAGAAGGGACCGAACTGCTGGCGATTGGCGACGACTCTCGGAAAGAAGTCCTGGCCAGTGTCGACCAACGCGACCTGGAAGCCTTTTCGGTCCCCGACATCGACTCCGCGGACCTGCGCATTCGCGGCACTGGCCCGGCAGCCTCGGCGAGTCTGTCTCTCGAACCACGAGCGTCGACGCGATTACCTCACCCAGCGTTATCCGCATTGCATGGAGGTGCGGTCGATGTCGTCGCCAGCACCTCCGACTCGGACGATGACGGCGTGAAACTCAGCGAGCCGAGATTCCTGCTGCGAGCGAAACTCGATTCCGCCGCGTCGTCCCATGTCTTCGCCGGACAACAGGCCAGTGCCGCACCGCTCAACGGACGACGCACGATTGCACAGCAACTGACCAGTGTCGTGCGAGACTGGACTCGAGCGCTGGTCGATCCGCAATGAGCGGCATGGCGCTAGCCGCCGGTTCTTCTTACCGTAGTGCCGCCACATCGCGCAGCTCCCCGACGAACAACGGTCC
>JANOKO010001430.1:0-2875 GCA_031419335.1 Planctomycetota bacterium | reverse complement strand
GCTGTGTCGGATACCGTGAGGTGTGCATTACCGATGTGTGGATTCTATGCCGAATCCCATCGCAAGTCGACTGGCACGCGTTGGGTGGCACTGGCGAGTGCTTTGGCGGGGTGGCCCAGACGCTGCTTTGAGCGTCTGGGTGACGAAGGAACAAGAGGGATTGAAGGGCGAGCGGGGTCTCCGTAGCCTCATGTTATTGCACAACCCAGACGCTCAAAGCAGCGTCCGGGCCACCCGCGACCGCCAGAGTTGTTTCTTTCGGAGACCTGTCGACAATTCGATCCCACCAGAGGCCAACGTTCCTGGCAGCTTCCAGGTCGATCCCCGTAGGAGGGGTGAACGTGATCCTCTGGCCAGACCAAGGTCTTCCCCCATGCAATTTGCAATTCAAGGTCGGCTGCGTGATTGCCTTCCGGGTCAGCGTTGGCCCTTGCTTGAACTGGCGAGTGAGCTAGGAATCGCAGCTTTGGAATTGCAGGATGACCCACAATTGGACGCCGGACAACTCAGTGAAATCCAGCGTCGGTTGACTTCCAGCGGCATTCGTCCCGTGTCGATGTACGCCTATGCGTGGTCCACCGCTGCCGAAGAAGCCAAATCAAAAGCGGCGCTGGACCAGGCTTGCCGGAGCATGGATCGGGCTAAAAACCTCGGCGCAGAGATGATTGTCTTGTTGAACCACGCCCCATCGACCGGAGCCTCGGTGGCGGACGTTCGTCGATCCTTCGCCCACAGTGCGGATTTGCTGGTCCCGGAAGTTCAACGTCGCGGACTGCAAGTAAACTTCAATAACCCCGGTGGCCTGGCTACATACTTTGGGCAATCGGCATACCTGAAACAGTTGTGCGAACAATACGCCCCGCATGCTCGAATGACGTTTGATATCGCCAATTGGATGTTGGCGGGCGAGTCGGTGCATGACGCCATCGACCGGTTGGCTCCGTGGATCTCGATGGTCCACATCAAGGACTGGACGATCCAAGCGGGTTCTGGGTCTGCCCAGTCGAAGGCCCGAGGAGCTTTTCAGCGGGTCAAACGAATGGTTTTAGACAGCCCGCTCCAAGGTCTGGCCCGGTCGGTGGGACGGTTTGTGGGGCTGAGGCAGCATTTGCCAGCGGGGTCGCGGGGGATGGATGGAACATGGTACAGGGGCGCGATCCCGGGACAGGGAATCCTCGACCAGCGAGCGATTCTATCGCATCTGCATCGGATCGGCTTTCGGGGCCACTTATGCTTGGAGTACGAAGGTCAGGAGGATCTGACGACCGCGATTCGGCAATCAGCCCACTACATGCAAGTCATGTTGAAGGAAGTGTTCAGCCAGACACCTGCCCCGATGTCAGGTCCGGCGAGTGCATCGGACCTGACGGCAGGACTTCAAGCTCCCGAGCCTGCCACCGGTTCTTCAGCTTGCGAACGAGAAACCGGGTCGTAAAGAGTGGACAACGCATAGCGTTCAACAGCGCTTTGCGGGCATAACGAATGGCCGATCTCCCGCGTCGGGCTCGAAGATAGAGCCACGTCAGCTTCAGATAGCGCTCGGTCCGCATGCGAGGCAGGTGATACCGCAACGGAGCGGGAATGCTTTCAGCGAACTTACTGAGTACCCGCTCGGAGTTGTCGGCCACTGAATCTGGATTGGACGTATGATTCGCCCCATGCCGTCGAAGGCAGGACAATGGAGCGTCGATGTACAGGATCTCATGATTCCATGAAATCCGACTCCAGAGATCCCAGTCGCAACACCTCAGAGTCTCATCAAATGTCCCAACTCGATTCAGCACCTCTCGCGACAAAACGACGGAAGAATGCGATCCAACAATGATCATGTTGTAGAGCAATTCTTCGTACAGAGTCCGCTCACGCAGCGGCGGACGTTGCAGAAGGGTGCGAGACACCAGCCGCTGTCCATCGTCGACCGTGTCCAGGTAGGCAGCGGAATGAATTGCACCCGCATGGGGGTTCGCATGCAGAATCTCCAACTGCCGCGCCAGCTTTTCGGGCATCCAATAATCGTCCGCGTCGAGAAACGCCAAATACCGACCGGATGCCTTGGATATCCCCGTGTTGCGGGCCGCTGCATCTTTTTGATTCGATTGAAAGACATACTGAACGCGACAATCCGACTCGAATTCGGCCACCACCTCTCGCGTCTCATCAGTTGACCCATCGTCGACGACGATCAGTTCCAGATCCCGAAACGTCTGGTCGAGGACGCTACGAATCGCGGTTCCCAAGAATCGACCATAGTTATAGGTCGGAATGATGACGCTGACTTCGGGCATGATGTTGCTGAAACCGGTGACACGACATCCGAGCCAGCGATGACCTTCTGAGGGACTCGGACTCGTGAACCAAGACCGCCCCTGCGCGCCGCCAGCGAAGGCGATGTAATCAAATCTATTTCAATTCGCCATTTGCAGCGAGATGAGATTCAGAAGCGTGTTCGTCCGAGGTGCAGGCCAGAACTGAAACATTGAAACCGTGGCGTAGCCCACCTTGTGTGACGTTGACCCCGGAGTGGTGGGCCAGCGCCTCAATGCAGGCCAATCCCACTCTACATCGACTTCGCGTCCACGGCCGGTTGTTCCACGAACAATCGCGTGGCGAAATCATGCAATGCATATCGCCAGGTCTGCCACTCGTGGGCCAGACCGGGCGCATCGCGAAAGACGGAGTGCTGGATTCCGGAGGCCTGGAGCGCGCTGTGCAGGGCACTGGCGCGCTCGTGAATGCCAGCGTCCATTCCAGCTGTGCCGGAGTGGAGATAGAGCAGCGTCGCTTTCTGGTCGAATGCGGCGGGATCGGCAAAGACTCCGTTGAAACTGGTCTTGAGATCGACATCCCGCACGCCACTGAATGAAGCCACGACGGA
>JANOKO010001429.1:0-4465 GCA_031419335.1 Planctomycetota bacterium | reverse complement strand
GGCTTACTGTATCATTTCCTGTCTGTGCGAACTGAAGACAAAATCTGAAAGTACTCTGGGTCAACACCGGATCAAGTCAGAACTCCATCGACCACGTGCCCCTCGACATCCGTCAGCCGGTAATCCCGACCACTATGCCGGTAGGTCAACCGCGTGTGGTCCAGACCCATCAGGTGCAGGATCGTGGCGTGGAAGTCGTGGACATGAACGCCGTCGACCTCGGCCCGCATGCCGTATTCGTCCGTGGCTCCGTAGGTCGTGCCGCCCTTGGACCCGCCGCCAGCCAGCCATGAACTGAACGCCCAGTTGTGGTGCTCGCGGCCCTTGGCCTCAGCTGAGTTGTTGAACGGCGTGCGACCAAACTCGGTGGTCCACACGACCAGTGTCTCGTCCAACATGCCGCGAGACTTGAGATCCTTGAGCAACCCCGCAATCGGCTGATCAACATTCTTGGCCAGCCGCGCGTGGTCCATCATGTCGCCGTGCGAGTCCCAGTTCCCGGACGACCCGGTGTCGATCAACTCCACAAACCGCACCCCGCGTTCCACCATCCGCCGCGCGATCAGGCACTGCCACCCGAACCCATTCGTATTGCCCCGCTGCAAGCCGTATAAGTCGTGCGTCGCATCGGTCTCCTTCGTCAGGTCGAACAGATCCGGCACCGCCATCTGCATCCCGAACGCCGTCTCGAAGGTGCGGATGCGAGCGGCCAATTGCGGGTCATTCGACCGCGAGGCGAGGTGCTGCTGATTGAGCCGCTGCAGGGCTGCCAGTTCCAGACGCTGCCGCGCGTCTTCGATGCGGGGCCGGACATTGGCGATCGGCTCGGTTCCCGGCACAACGAGCGTTCCTTGATGCGCCCCCGGCAGGAAGTCGCTGGCATAGACCTGCGTCCCGGCATACGTCTGAGCCGGGGCGATCGTCACGAACGACGGCAGGTTGCGGTTCTCCGACCCGAGTCCATAACTGACCCAGGCCCCAATGCTCGGCCTCGCAAACGCGAACGAGCCGGTGTGCATCCCCAGCGTGGCGTTGTAGTGGTTCGAGTGACTGGTGTGCATCGACCGGATCAGGGCGATGTCATCGGCACAACTCCCGACATGCGGGAAGAGGTCGCTGACCTCCATGCCCGACTCGCCGTACTGGCGGAACTCCCACTGCGGTCGCTTGAGAAAGATCCGCTCGTAGCCCGGTCGGTCCTTGATCTCCGGGTGGTCGAGCTTGACCTCTTTGCCGACATCTTGCGACAGACGCGGCTTGTTGTCGAACGTGTCGACATGCGACACCCCACCAGTCATGAACAGGAAGATCACCTGCTTTGCCCTGGGCAACGCATGGGCCAGCTTCGGCGCGAGTGGATCATCGGTCGCAGCCTCCTCAGCCAATAGCTGCTGCAAGATCCCCGGCATCAGTAATGATCCGGCGACGGCAGAACGGAGGAACTCTCGACGCTGGGGAAAACGCATGCACATCTCCTAGTGCGTCGATTGTCACGCAAAAAGCCCAGGGGTTGCAACCCCAGGGCTGTGATCGCATGCGATAATCCGTGTGCATCAGAAACGTCGGTAGCGGCCAATTTCTGCCCCCTCTCCCCCACCATCGGTACTGCGATTGAGAGTGGACTCCGCTGTGGGGGAGAGGGCTGAGGTGAGGGGGCCACACCGCTCGCTCTGATCCCCTCACCCCGGCCCTCTCCCCACAGCCAGATCCTCACAGACAGTCGCGTCACCAGTGGGGAGAGGGGGCAGAAGACGCGGGCTGCCGACTAATGTGATGCACACACTCCAGCAACCTGACCCGGCCATCACTGACCGCTACCTCACCTTCTGCCACAACCCCCGATAAATCGGCAGCCCCAACTGGCGTTTCTTCCGCTCGAAGCTGGTCTGGTAATCCATATCGTGTTCTGGAATCCGCTCCAGGGGGGCGGGCAGCTTCTGGAAATCGGGGTGGTGATCCATCAGTGACTCAATCACCCCGAAGTATTCCTCGACATCCGTCCAGGAGTGAAGCCACCCGCCCGTCCTGAGGAGCGCGGAACTTTGATTGAGGAACAGATCGTTGAACACCCGCCGCCGCCGATGCCTGGCCTTCCACCAGGGGTCGGGGAAATAGACGTGAATCGCATCGAGTGAACCGGCTGCGATCAGCTTGCGGTAGGCGACGTTGACATCGCCGCCCCAGATGCGGGCGTTGGGCGATTCGCGTTTCATCAATCGTCGCGAGGCCCGCCGTCCCTCCTTGTAGTCGAGTTCGATCCCGACATAGTTCGTCCCAGGATGACGCAGGCTGGCCGAATGCACGAATAGCCCGCGACCACAGCCGACATCCAGTTCCACCGGATTCGAGTTGCCAAAGTACCGGACCCAGTCGATTCCTTCGGGGTGCGATTCGACTAACTCCGTGATCGGCTCGAACCAAGGCCGCAGGTCGTCCCGCAGCTGTTCGGCGGTTTCGGTGCCCTGGTCATCGGGTTCCACTTCAGCGGACATGCGTGTCGTCATCTCGTCGGAGTCGCTTCACCGTTCACTGGCCTGCCCGCGTACGGGAGGCCACACAGGCAGGGAGTATAGCGACTCCCGTGAGCGGCGTTGGAGTCCAGACAATCATCGCGAATCCGCATCGCTGAACGACACCACCTGCCCGCTGGTCGACTTGTACGAGAACGACTGATCGAGGCTCCCGACTGCTGACCCGACATCGTGCAGTTCGTTGTGGACGCTGTTCGAGGCCTCCGCCAATCCAGTCACCATGCCCAGGGTGGCAATCGTGCTGACCAGCGCCAGCTCCGCCGAGACGACAAAACCGGCTTCATCCTGCCACAGCGCACAAGCGATACGTTGCATTTTCGAACCCTCTGTTGCACATCGGAAACATCCGCTGGAACCGGTCTTTCCGGCCCCCGAAGAACCTAGGTCGAGCGGCGCGAGAGGCAATCGTTGATCGATGAAGTGGCTGTAAGAAATACAAGCGCTGGTGTAACGCAACGGTCGTACCGGCGATAATGCGAGAGCCGACTTTCCGACGTAGCTACGTTCGCCAGAACGTGGGCGAATGGCCTCGGCACTCGTCGGTGCCAACAGACTTCCGAAGTCTTCCGAGACTTCGGAAGTCTGAACTCGTGTTTGAATGCGGGTTCCATTCGCCCACGTTCTGGCGAAGGTAGCTACTCCTGCAATTCGCTCAGCACCCCGCGTGCTCCCAGGCCCAGCAGGATCGTGTCGACCCCGGCCACCACGAACGTGTATCCCTTGCCCAAGTACGGCCTCACTGCGCCCGGCGTCACGCCGAAGATCCCGAGCTTCAGGCCCCTGCGCAGGCAGACCGCCGTCACGCGTTCGATGGCCTCGACCACGCGCGGGTGATCGATCTGCCCCATCAGGCCCATACTGGCCGACAGGTCGTACGGGCCGATCAACACCCCGTCGATTCCCGGCACGGCGGCGATCTCTTCGATGCACTCGACGGCGCGGATGTTTTCGGCTTGGACGACGACGACCGAGCGTTGGTTGGCATCGGCGACATAGGGCGTGAAGTCGAGGCCGTACCCCTGAGCTCGCGAGATGCCGACGCCGCGCGAACCGGCGGGTGGGTAGCGGCTGAAGTCGACCACGCGGGCAGCCTGCTCGGCGGAGTTCACCTGCGGGACGATGATCCCGGCAGCTCCGAGGTCGAGGGCTCGCTGGATCGCCACTGAATCTGTTGTTGGCACCCGTACCATGCAGGGCACCCGGCGGCCAATCGTTTGCAGGATCAACTGCAGCTCAGCCGCCTCGATCGGGCCATGCTCGGCATCGACGAAGATCCAGTCGAACCCGGCATCGCCAAGGATCTCCGCCACTGCACCCGACGGGAGAGTGAGCATGGTGGCGAAGAGTCGTTCACCGGACAGGAATCGTTCTCGGAATGCGACGGACATCGTGGGACTCTACGAAGTGTGATTGTGAAGAGTAAAGCCAGTTTGTTCCCTTGCGAGACAGCCGTTTGACTGACCAGTGCGAATGTTACGACTTGGGAACGACGACCGTAACTCCGCCTCCCGAAGAATGAGGTTTCGTGCGTTCGGTGCAACGGGGCCACCGTCGGGTCCACGTCATGGGCACCTCTTCGGGATCGCTCCCCGTCTTCACGGTCGGAAAGTCTTGTTGATCCCGGAGTCGCCATTCATCATGACCGTGCGGCATGCCTCGTCCTGGGTGACCGGCGTTTCCGGCTGTGCGATACTCCACAGACTCACTTGCCAATTTCACTGCGAGGCGATCGCTGACCGCGTCGAATCGCAGGAGACGTCCGACTTTCCTGGTGTCCCGTCAACTCTGGATCTTGGAGTTGAGCTAGGCCCGCGCGGGAGGGCGAAGCTCCGGCTGAGCCGCGAGTCAGGGGACACGTCGACTAGCTGTCGCGGCTCGGCAGGAGCCTCGCCCTCCCGAGGGAGAAGTCTGGATGTCCCAAGCGGTCAGCTCAG
>JANOKO010001428.1:0-14801 GCA_031419335.1 Planctomycetota bacterium | reverse complement strand
GGTGCAGGCTGGGGCTACGCGAGCGGGCGTAGCGGGAGTCAGGGGAGTATGGCTGTCGCCGGACTGGCCGCGCTCGAAATTACGAACTCATTTGTCATTGATGACCGGATCACCCCGGATGGCAAACTCGACTGCTGTGGGAACGATGGCACAACCATGGCTGATGAAGCGATTGACGCCGGGATTCGCTGGATGAACACTAATATCTCGGTCCATAGCAACCCGGGGCCTGAAGGAGGTCACCTCCTGTATTACCTCTACGGCCTGGAGCGGGCCGGAAAATTCACCGGGCATCGCTTCTTCGGCCAGGCCGATTGGTATCGCGAAGGAGCCAGATTTCTGGTGGACAGTCAGTCCAAAGTCGATGACTGCTGGTCCGCTTCGGGCGAAGGAGCTGTTGTCGGGACGTGTCTCTCACTCCTGTTCCTCTCCAAAGGGCTCAGCCCGGTTCTGATCAACAAGCTGCAATACGGCCCGCGCGATGCCAACACTGGAGCGATTGTCCGGGCGGACTGGAACCGACATCGTCACGATGTGTCGAACCTCGTCGACGCGATTTCGATTCGTCCGCTCTGGCCACACTACCTCAGTTGGCAGACGCTTGATCTCCAAGTGGCTGTCAGAGGCGAGGGAGTCGCGGCTTTGCAGCAGGCTCCGATTGCCTTCCTGTCTGGTGACCAAGATCTCGATTCGATCACCGCTGACGAGGTGGAACTGTTGCGGGAGTACATTACCCAGGGAGGCTTCCTGTTTGCCGTCCAGAACTGCGAGAGTCCAGCGTTCGATCTGGGGTTCCGACAACTCATCACACGGATGTTTCCGAATGGCGACTACCAACTGCGAAAACTGGAGAACACACACGAGATTTACCGGAGCGAATCGGTGTTTGCGACCGATCCCCCGGAACTCCACGGCGTGGATTTCGGTTGCCGAACGGCGATTGTCTACGCTCCGTATGACCATTCGTGCCGCTGGGACAAATGGTTGCGGAATGACAAGGCTCGCACCAACAACGACATTCGCGGGCAGATCGGCAAGTCGATGCAGCTGGGTGTCAACGTGGTGGCCTATGCCACCGGGCGGGAACTGCGCGACAAGCTCCAACGGCCCGAGACACTCGCGACCCTCGACGAAACCGACACGCGCGGGCAGTTGCGAATCGGTCGACTCAAGCACGCGGGTGGTTGGGATACGGCGGCCAGTGCGGTGCGGCACCTGCAATTGGCGCTGAATAAAGTTGAGGTCGTCACCTCGCCGGATACTCCTATTCTGGCCGCGAACGACCCGGCTCTCTTTACGTGTCCCGTTCTGTATATGCACGGTCGGAAGAACTTCTCGCTGTCTCCCGAGGAAGCAACCCAATTGAAGGCGTACTTCGACAACGGCGGGTTTCTGATGGCTGATGCGTGCTGTGGGGCCCAACCTTTTGACCAAAGTTTCCGAAAGGCGATCAAACAAATCTTCGGCCAGGATCTGCAACCGATCCCTGTGACCCACGAGTTGTTCAATTCGATGCAGGGCTTTGACGTACGCAAAGTCAAATGCCGCATCCCTGCCCCCGGACAGACCTCGGCGATTCACGCCGAAGAGACAGAACGTGAACCACTCTTCGAGGGGATCGCCACAGCCAACGGAAGATACATGGTCGTCTACAGCAAGTACGACATCAGCTGCGCCCTCGAGCGGCAGCAGACGCTGTCATGTGCAGGATACTTGAATGAGGACGCGGTAAAACTGGCGGTGAATGTGGTGCTGTATGCGATGTTTCAGTAAGCGTGTACTCTGGCCCCACAACGGGATCTCCGCCTATGCTGACAACCGCGACTGGACTACGAGCCACTCCAATGGCTGTTTCGGCACTGTTCATTCCACCTCATTCATCCAGGCTCTGACTGCTCCATGCCTCTAACACTGTCCCTCCACACCCCGTCGTCGATCCCCCTCGAAGTCGATTCGGTTCGCATGGAAATCGTGCGAACGCAGACAACGGACGAAGTTAAGGCGACCCTCATTCAACGTGGGAACAAGCAAGTGACACTGGGTGAGTTCTTCACTGTCAGTGGCTCAGCAGCCGACGATGAATCGATGGTCTGGCAGGGTGATCTGACGAAGGTCAAGCTGATCGGGACCGGGCTGTTGTCCGGCAGAATCCTGGTCGAGGGGAATGTCGGGATGCACCTTGGCGCTGAGATGCGGGGTGGCGAGATCACCGTGCGCGGCAACGTCGGCGACTGGCTCGGAGCGGAACTCCACGGCGGGCGGATTCGGGTGCATGGGAACGCCGGGCACATGATCGGAGCGGTGTATCGCGGCGGTCATAAGGGAATGACCAACGGCGAGATCCTGATCGATGGCGACGGCGGGAACGAGATGGGGAACTCGATGCGCCGCGGGCTGATCGCCATCGGCGGCAAGTGCGGGGACTTCGCCGGGGTGAACATGATCGCCGGGTCGGTGCTGGTCTTCGGCGAACCGGGCATCCGCTGTGGAGCCGGGATGAAACGCGGCACAGTCGGGTTGCTCGGCACCTCGAACCCGGACATCCTGCCGACGTTTCGGTATGCGTGTACCTACCAGCCGACGTTCCTGCGGGTGTACCTGCGGTACTTGTCCAACCTTGGGTTTCCGGTTCCGGCGGATGCGCTGAACGCCAGCTACAAGCGCTACTGCGGAGATATGTTAGAGTTGGGAAAAGGGGAATTGTTGTTCCGGGCCTGAGAGAACATTCCGAGGCATTGCCCTCGAGTGGCTGCTGAATAGTGTCTACAGATGTCTTGACTCTGGTACTGTTCTGGCCTTCACCGCCCGTTCGACTTGCTGTGCATGGGACCGGACCCGTAATGTTCCGTGATCGACCTGCTTCGTCCTGGGAACACATTCTATGGCCATTCATCAACTCGTCGCGGGAGTCCACAATTTCCAGGGGAATGTGTTTCAGAATCAACAGGAGTTGTTTACTCGGTTGGCGCGGGGGCAGAGTCCGGAGACGTTGTTCATTACCTGTTCCGATTCGAGGATCGATCCCAATTTAATCACTCAGACTGAGCCAGGTGATTTGTTCGTGCTGCGAAATGCGGGGAACATTGTACCGGCCTATTCAGGGGCTGCAGGGGGCGAGATTGCCACGATCGAGTTCGCCGTGACTGGGCTGGGTGTGAAGCAGATTGTGGTGTGCGGACACTCCCACTGCGGAGCCATCAAGGGGCTGCTCCATCCCGAACAATTGGAGGAGATGCCCGCTGTCCGGGATTGGCTGAAGCATGCCGAGGCGACCCGCCGGATCGTCAAGTCGAAGTACAAACACCTCCCCCCCGACGAACTGCCCGAGGTGGCCGCTGAAGAGAATGTTCTCACCCAGTTGGAGAATCTGCAGACGCACCCGGCTGTCGCCGTCGCGTTGTCTCAAGGGGAACTGAGTCTGCATGCCTGGATGTATGAGATCGAGTCCGGTGAGGTTTATGGCTACGACACCACCGTGGGACAATTCGTTCCGCTGAGTGAGTTTCGCCAGCACTACAAACCGACTCCGAGCCGTGCTCTCGACGTACGATCCGGCGACGCTCTGTTTCGTGGTTCCCAGTCGCCCCCCTCTTGATGAACTGAGCGAACGGAGTTCTTCAGGTCAATTCGCTGGCCCACACTCCGAGAACAGAACCGCAGCTCTCCAACAGGATCGCATTTACCGAATGTGCGGGTTGTCTCCCCGCAAACGATTCTATGTGTCTTGCCGTTGACTGGTCGATTTTTCGGACGATGGCGCTCGGGAGGCTCACGGAATGGATGTTTTCTCGAAAGTGTGTTCAACCGTCCGTCGTCAGACTCTTAAACAGTTGTAGGCTGAAGTTGTGGAGTTTCGGACTCATGGCGTGTGGCCATCCGTCAACTGTAACTTCGGAAAGGCAGAACCAGCCGTCAAATCTGGTTCAACACGAGCGGTGTCCAGTACCAACCATCAACGCGTGACCGTCGCGCTCGAAGCTCTGACCGAGGGACTGATTCCCTATGTTGAGGGGAAACTGCGCGCCATCTATCGGGACCGCTGGGTCCGCACCGCCATGAGCAGTTTTCGTGATGATCATGCCCGGACAAGCGGGGATGGGTCATCGATCGTCTGGGACGCACACGCACTCTTGACGGTGATGTGGGACCAATGGAATGCCATCTTCCGGAATGATCTCACTCATTCGGAGCGCAGCCTGGTCAGTGAACTGCGTGAGTATCGGAATAAGTGGGCGCACCAGCAGCAGTTCGACTTCGATGACACGTTTCGAATTCTCGATAGCACGCGGCGACTGCTCGACGCTGTAAAAGCCCCCAATGTCGAACTGGTGCGACAGGAAAAGAGTGACCTGATTGAGAGCTATGTCGCGGAGCAGGTCAACTCCCAATTGCAGCAAGCCGCTTTCAAGCGAAACAAGTGGTGGGTGGTCATCGTCTACTCCTTCTGCTGCATGCTGCTGATTGGGTTCATGTGGGCTTATGGGAATCAGGCGGCCCCGGTTGTGATGGCGGCCATCGCACTGATGTTCGTGTATCTGATCTATCAGCAATTCAAACTGGATCCCCCGCTGCTCTATGGTCCGCGAGAATGTTCGAGCTGCCCCCGGGTTATCTACCGGCGCAATTGCCCGTACTGCAGGCCCACTGAATGACACCACGACTGGTGGCTATTGTGCCCGCAGCGGGGCTGAGCCGCCGCATGGGGCAACCGAAATTGCTGCTGGATTTGGGTGGACAGACAGTCATCGCACGCGTCTTACAAGCGCTGCGCAATGCGGGGATCAACCAGTGCATGGTTGTCGTCCGATCCGCTGATTCCGCGCTCATCCGGGAAGTCACGCTGGAGGGTGGCGAAGTCGTACTCCCCGATTCCGATCCGGCGGATATGCGGCAGAGTGTCGAGTGGGGACTGCGAGCTGCGCAAGGTGGAGGACGAGCTGCATGGGATGGATGGGTGTTGGTCCCCGCTGACCACCCGACGATGAACCACTCAACCATCCGGATATTGATTGAGGCGTGGAGCCGGAATCGATCGCAAATCGCGGTGCCTTGCTGTGAGGGTCAACGTGGGCATCCGACGGTCTTTCCGTGGAGCTTAGCGGACGAAGTGTACAACCTGCCTCGGGATCACGGGATCAACGGTGTGCTGCGATCCTCACCGGAACGTGTTCTGGAAGTGAATGTGGCGGATTCCAGCGTGTTGGTCGACCTGGACTCGCCACAGGACTTGCAGCGTCTCCGTGAGGCGTGGACGCTGAATCCAGAATGCCCACCGGAGTGAGGATTCCGTCGATTCCGAGTTCTCGCCACAAATACCCTGGCGACCGAAAAGTCAGCCGAGTCATCTCAAACCACCATGCGTCGTGGGTTTTGACTCTTGCCCCTACGCCGTAATGCCGATCACAGAGGATAGCCAAGTGTGTGGCCAGGAGGACGGCGTGCGCCCTCGGCTGGCGTGTCAGTCAGTGCGTGTGATGTGGAACAGGACGGCCACCATGCGTCTCACCCAATTCATTCTCTATACCCTGGTGGCCTGGGCCGCTTGTCTGGCGGTCGGCAAGATCGTTGCTCAGCAGCCGATCACGAATACACCAGCAGGCATCAATTCGACTACTTACGCCACAATCCAGTCGCCAGCTCAGCAAGCTCGTACGACGACGATTCGGCAGAATTCGCCGCTCGATGAGCCGAGCTATATCGCAGTCATGGGTGCCGTCAATACTCCGCGAGTGTTTGAAACGACAGAGCGAGCAGTACTTGTTCAGACCTTGATCGCCCGCGCGGGTGGTGAAACCCCAGACAGCCTCGGCACAGTCCGCATTATTCAGGATGCCCAAACACGTGTCAGTCAGAGCTTGAGCAGCGCCCATGAGCTGCTGGCGTCCCATGGACAGGTGGTGTACGTCATCCCGAAAGGCGGGCGTCCCGCGCAAGTCTTAGACCCACGAAAAGCACCCCCGGACCGTCTGGTTCTGATTTCCGGTTTCGCTCGCAGTCCGTTGCTGTTTAACATCGGAAATCAATCCCGCAGCCTGGGTGGACTATTGCAACTTCTGGGTCAGTCACCGCAACTGCTCGACCAACAGCATGTCATAGCCACGCTTCCCCAGGGGCTGTGGATGGAAATTGACAGTTTGCTGGTCCACAACACGCTCATCCATTTTGATCCCGACTATGTGAACACAGAAGGAGTCCAACGTGCTGTGGAGCGGGGCTTCGCCTTCCAGCCACCGATTCGTTTGGAGTCACTCACAGACGCACCAGAGGCGGTGACTTCAGGGCCAAACGTCACTCCGAAACTCTCGAATCCTACGACTCCGAAATCTGGCACAACGCCGCCCGCAACACTCCCCGTGATCCGACCTCAACCGAGGCCCGCTCGGAAGTCCGTTCCGATGCCGGTGACTTCGGATCGTTTCGAAGAGGACTCAAGTCGTGGAATCGAACCCACAGGCTCCACGCTCGTGGAAGAAGAACCACAACCTTTCCCACAGCATCCACGGGAGGCCGTGGACACCGATCATCCCGCTCCAGACAGCCAGTCCCAGGGACGGTTGCCGTTGATGTTACCTCGGTCTTGGAATCACTCCGAAAACACGGTCGAGGAAGAGGCCGAAGACTCCGAGAACACGATCAACCGCACGTCGGCTGGAATATCAGACAGTACACACGGAATCATCACAGCCGCCGCAGAGATCGAGTCCCCCCCCCCACGCTCTTCGACACCGGTTTCTGCACCCGCTGGCACTTCTGACCTGAAGGCTACTCCTGTTGACTCCCACATCACAGGTGCTGGGTGGTTTCAGTATTTCCAGACATGGCTACCTCTTTTGGTCACCATCGGTGTGGCAGTCACGAGCGTCTTCATCACGCGGTTGATCGCCCGTGCGGACACTCGCGACCAAGAGACGACCGCTGACCAGACGTTGGAAGTCACGGGATTACCGAAGACTGCTCCGGACTCTTTCGGCGCGGATGAGCTGCCACAAGCAGACCAGACGCGCTTCCTGCAACGCCTCATTCTGAACAAGATTCCGTTGGTCGAAGAGGGTGCTGAATTACCGCCGGTTGATCGTTTGCACGGGATGGTTATCGGAGGAAGGCGCTTGGTGATTCACGCCGCACACGAGGGCGTCTCGGCCCCACACTTTAAGGCTTCCGGGGCGGCGGACACTTTGCCTGTTGAACTGCGACTGCGGAAGTTCATGAGGTCTGACCGCTCAGACAAACAGGGTTCCGTCACACAGTTCTCCCGTGAATCCCGGATCACCAGTGCCTTCCAGGTGAGCCCCTTGGAACGAGCCTTAAGGACTGTGGAACAGGGAGGCACCCGATGAGCGTCTGCCTCGATATCGGGACGACCGAGTTCCGTTGTCTGCGCCGCTCTCCCACCTGCTTGATTGGGCGGAAGAGCCCGGCGGTGTACTTGAGCTTGCCGAACGAAGCAGAGGACCAGAATCTGCTGAAGCAAATGAAAATTCCGACCATCCGCTGCGATGATAGTCTGGTGGTTGTCGGGACAGCGGCGCGCGATCTGGCGAAGTCAATGCGAATTCCCACGATCCCCCTGCTCATCGACGGCTTGGTGCCGGCAAACGATCCCCTCGGTCGACAATTGATTTCTCTGGTTGTGGACTCCATTCTCCCAGCAAATGGGGACGGGGAGTCCTGTGGTCTGATCGCGCGGGGTGCCGTCGATCTGCAGCAAATGATCGATCTTCGGCTGCTGACTCAGCTCCTCACTCTGAAGGGGTATGTACCCGTACCCGTGTCTTCGTCCTCGGCGCTGGCTTCTGCGGAACTGGGCTACGATCAGTACACGGGCATCGTTTTGGATTGGGGAGCGAGTGGTGCCAGTTGGGGAGTGTACCGTCTGGGCGAGACTCTGTTGGAAACACATCAGGCTCAGGGAGGCCACGGGATTGACGAGCGGTTTGCGACACTGAGAGGCCGGTGCTGTTGGGACCGGGAAGGCAACCGCTACCTCGATACCCAACCCATTGTAGCATGGAAACAGTCTTCTGGTATTCATCTCGATCAGCCACGTACGGACGACGAGAAGCTACTGGCCGATCTGTACCGGGAACAACTTCTGTCGATCGTGCTGCGATTCAAGACCGCACTCGTAGCCTCTTCCGCAGCGTGGTTGTTTTCTCATCCTATGAAGTTGATCTGCTCAGGGGGAAGCACACGGGTCGGAGGATTTCTACCACTGCTGGCAGCGCTGATTCGCGAGGTGGAACTCCCCATCAGTGTGTCAGAGATTCAAGTCTGTACTCCAGATATTTTTCGGTTGACTCGCGGGGCGATGATTCAGTTGGAAGTGGACCGCCTCGCCAGCCCGGGGGTTCACGCCGCGTGAGGCCGCGTCCAGACTGTTTCCAGCCCTGTTCCGCCCCTCAATGGAGTTGGGGCAGCACTGTCACTGAATGGACCTGCACATACTGGCTCGCGAGTGGAGCTGTGTTCACTCGGGCTGTCCCGTTGGTGACTGTGACTGTGGCATTCGTCGTGATCGTGAACAAAGTGTCGGATATGACCGTGTTCACGAGGTAAGCCACACCGTCGATTTGTATTGCGGCCCCGGACCGGAGTGCTGTGTTGAACTGAGTTCCGACCCCGCTGACAGACTTATTGCCTGTCGTCACGCTGACTGTGCCCGCTACGCTGCCTGTAAAAGATGTATAGCCATCCAGCGGGACTTCATCCAAAACGGGGTTATTCAATGGACCCGACAGATTCACGGACGGTAAAGCGTGAATGGCATCGGCCACGTCCATTCCGCTGCCAATCACTCGTCCAAAGACCGTATGCCGTGCTGAGTCCAAGAACGAGTTATCGGCATTGTTGATGAACCACTGACTGGTCCCCGCATTGGGACTGTTCGCGGGAAGTGCCATCGCCAGCGTGCCTCGCACATTGGAATTCGTAGCCTGGAATTCGTTGGCGATGGGGGCGTCTGTCGCGATCGCGACGACGGCTGGATCGCTGAAATCGAAACCTCCTCCTTGAATAATGAAGTCCGCTCCGCCATTCGTTCGAGCGGACCGGTGCAGAATCGATCCTTCGTAACGCGCCAGGTAATTCAGAAAGTTCTGGGTCGTGACGGGAGCATCGACAGGGAACAATTCGATGTCAATGAGGCCTGCGGATGTCACCACTCGCACGACCAGGGTGTCCGTAAATTGAACCGCGAGAGTCTGAACCTGGCCAATCGGAGTGTCGTTTTCCAGCTGCCGGATGCGGAGAGAGTTCAATCCTTGACTCACGGCGGAGGTATTGGACAAGAGAACCTGAACAGTGGCGGTCCCATTCGCACCCAGCGTGGTCGTGCCGTCGTCGAACCCATCGCCGTCTTTATCAATTTCGACTGTCTGGCCAGACGCTCCCGTGACCAACAGGCCAATCGTAGTTGCTGTCGACACGAACCCTGTATTCGTCCTCAGCACTCCGTCACCGGTCACAGTTGTGGTGATCGGAACGATGAACGCATTCCGTGCCGTCTGGACAGCTGCCAAGAGTCCCGTAGTCGGGTGGTCAATCCGGGCTGTCAAGAATGCTGCATCCACGCTGCTGTTCTGGAAGCTCCTCACCACCCGGGTCGCTGGCAGGATCGCTGTGCCGAGTGACGAGCTGTCAGCGCCCGGACCTCCCAGAACGACGAAATGGTTCTCGACAGTGACAGACCCTTCCAGAGACAGCGCATCATCCCCTCGTCCCAGATGAGTCAGGAACGACTCCGTGGTCGATGAGGCACTTACCTGCACCAGATCGGCACCTGAACCTCCCCATAGCTGGACATGCTGAGTCTGTGTCCCGTTGGCTAGGCGGACATCGTCGTCCCCCGCGTTCAGGAAGCCGATCAACCAGTGATCGACAGTGGTCCCATCCAGAGCCACTCGGTCGGCCCCAGCGCCTCCCACCAACACCAGACTCTGGTGCAGTTGGGTGTCCGTCAGCGCGATGAGATCATTGCCCTTCCCCATGTCGGCGGTCAGAGTGCCATCGAGCGTTGAACCTTCCGCAAAGAGTGTGTCATTCCCCTTCCACCCCACGAACACAACTCCCCCGTGGATGGTCGACTGAATCAATCCCAGCAGATCGTTTCCCGTTCCCCCCAGCACGACGAGTGAGCCATCCAACTCGATTCCATCCAAATGGAGCTGATCGTTTCCAGCCCGCAGCCAGGCCACGATCCCACCAGTCCGGTTGGCCGCTGTCTGGAATGCCACAAAGTCGGCGGCGGCTCCGTTGATCGTCGTCCCATTCCGCCCCTGAACAATCATCCCAGCAGAGGTCTCGATCATCTTCACGTCGTTGGCTGCAGAGTCCCCGACCAGGTGCAAATCCCCGAGGATCAGGTTTGCCGTGACGTTTCCAGCGAGCAGAGTCCGCGATTCCAGAGTCAACACACGACTGAATAACCCGGAGATACATTTCGCACTGGAACGCAAGTTCCTCCGTCGAGAGACCTGGCCGGAGAAAACACGACCCAGAAAATTGGCAGCCAGCATGTCAGAGATCTCATGAGACATCGACCCTTGCGAGTCAAATGATGGGGGCAGCGACCGAACCTCTGCAGCCTCCATCAAGATCATGAGGCGCAAGTAGACACGAGTCAAATCTGGCCTCCCAATTCCAACCACATTGGCAGGGGCTCAGAGGCAACCGCAGGCAGCGACCACCACTGTCGAGCCCGGCTGGAGTGATTTCAGTGGGGTTGTGCCTGTTGAAACGGTGATCCAGGATAAAAGGCTCAGCGGATCAATCCCAACTGTTGGCAGCCATGCACATACTTCGAACAGCGAACCGCTCGCAGGGACAGTGGATGCAACATGTCGCGAAGTTCTCGCTCTCGCCCCAGCGGAGTTTT
This sequence comes from Planctomycetota bacterium, assembly GCA_031419335.1. GTDB lineage: Bacteria > Planctomycetota > Planctomycetia > Planctomycetales > Planctomycetaceae > TH-plancto1. Next base: position 3,928 of record JANOKO010001428.1, on the reverse strand, counting down.
GCCCTCCAGCACGGCCAAACGCTCCATGTGACAGGGAAACTCCATCCTCAATCGCTGGTTCCCCAGTTGCCGATAAAACGCCAGATCGTAGTCGATCGTGACCCGTAGCAGACCATCGAGTGATGCGAAGTGTTCGCGACGGTACTCAACCACCACGACTGGCTCCGGATTGGCCAAGAGACCAGCTGCGTGCTGGGGCGGAGTGACCTGAAGTAATGCCGAGACCAGTTCTGCATAGCCACGCTGTCCGACCGGTTCGTTCGCCCGCAACTGCATGCGGTGTTTTCCGGTCACACGATTGTTCCGCCACTTCACTTCGAGGAAAACGTCACGACCCGGCAGGAATTGATCGTACCAGCGCAAACGGAGCTTTTGCCGTATCCCCAGCCCATTGATGTTGGCGTAACAGGCCGACAAACGAGTGTCATCAAAATATAGACTACGCACCGTCGACACACGCTCATTGTGAACAAGGCGTCGACCGTTGGATTCCAACAAACCGCGGACGATGTCCAGGTCGACACGATCAAACGTAAACTTCGTCTCACGTCGCTCCGCGAGATCGGAGCGGGATTCGTTGGCGTCGATGAGTTGGAATTGTAGCGGCATCAGACCAGTGAGCTCAGATTCACGAACGACAACTCACAGTCCGGCAACTGTTCCCGCAACTTGACGATCAGGCCCACGGTCTCCGAGGGACTCGACTGCTTGAGACCGATCCGGACCTGTCCGCGCGCTCCCTCCACATCAAACCGTTGAAGCGTATAGGGACCACAAGTGCGCTGCAGGACTTGCAGAACTCCCGATTGCTCCGCGTCCGAGAACCGTGCCGCCTCGCCGGAAATCGTGAGCAGCAAGTACTGATCGCGCTGCCCCTTCCCCGCCCAGTGCATCCCCAAAATCGAGACGCTGGCAACCAACACCAGCGCCACTGCCAGCAGTGGTTGCTCTGCCCCCAAGGCCAATCCGATTCCGATGCACAAAAAGAGATAGACCAGTTCTTCCGGCTCTTTAATGGCCGAGCGAAACCGGACGATCGACAAAGCTCCCACCAGCCCCAGTGACAACGCCATCGACGACTTCACCACAGCGATCACTCCGATCGTGACCAGCGTTAGCAGTGGAAACACCCGCGTGATGGAATCCGCATCCGAAGGCGATGCTCCGAACCGGCGGTACAAGAGCCGCACATACAGCGCCAGCACCCCACCCAGCAACAGATACACCACCAGCGTCAGAGCCGAGATGTTCTGCTGGACCGAGACCGCGTCGCGCAGCTGTTGCCAGGAGTCCTGGATTTGCTGCTGTGCTGCATTTCCCATTTCATCGATATCCTACGCTGGAGCGGAATACGGACAGGTACGTGCCGCATCTCTTGTTTCCACAGACGATTCTGGCAAATGGAAGGCATTTTGTCGCGGTTCCGATCGACAGAGAGCCACAGCGAATCTGATGGTCATGTCCGAAAATGGACTGGAATCAGCAGTCCACAATGCCTGTCAGGGCCCTGGGGCTGAAGTCGTTGGCCACTCGGTCACTGGCCAGCCGCGGCGTGTGTGCGTCTCCATTGTCGACGCTGACTCCGAAATCGCTGGGGCGAAGCACGCCATCGAGAACCACTCGCAGGTCACGACCGGACTGCGATTCGTAAATGTCACTCATCGGCGAGAGCCGCACCCGCGATTTCGGAGAAATCGCCCACAATGGTGTGGACCTCACTGATCCATGCACGCGACCGACACACGAGACGCACACACAGCCGCGAGCAATTTCCTCTCCGAAGCATCGCGGATCGAGGAGGCTCGATAGAATGGACTTGTCGGGGCCGCCCGACTGCTGCACGAGTCTTTCGATCGACGGGACGCCTTGCTGATGTCTGCCTTCCAGTCCACCTATGACTATGACGTGGTCGTCATCGGGGCGGGGCATGCCGGGATTGAGGCGGCTTTGGCCTCGGCCCGCATGGGGTGCAAGACGGCACTGCTCACGATGAGCGTCGACATGGTCGGGGCGATGAGTTGTAACCCGGCGATTGGCGGGGTGGCCAAGGGCCAGATCGTCCGCGAGATCGACGCCCTCGGCGGTGAGATGGGCCGCTGCATCGACGCGACCGGCATTCAGTTCCGCATGCTGAACCTGGCCAAAGGGGCTGCCATGCACAGCCCCCGCGCCCAGGCCGACAAGAAGGCATACCAGTTCCTCATGAAGCGGGTGGTCGAGGAGACGCCGGGGCTGTCGCTGCGGCAGGAGGTGGTGGAGGGGATCGAGACGAGAGACGAGAGTCGAGAGCCGAGAGCCAGCAATCCAGGCGAGGAATGTCCCACTGGCTCTCGGCTCTCGTCTCTCGTCTCACCTCTTCTGATCCGCGTGCGCGGCGGTGCCCTCTACCGCGCCCAAGCAGTGATCGTCACGACCGGCACCTTTCTGCAAGCCATCATGCACACTGGGGAGGCGAAGTCGGCAGGCGGGCGAGCGGGCGAGGGCACGACGGGGACGCTGTCGGACGATCTGCGGCGGTTGGGGTTCGAGTTGCAGCGGTTCAAGACGGGGACTCCGTGCCGGATCAATGGGCGGACGATCAACTTCTCCCAACTGCTCGAACAGCCGGGCGATGCCGATCCGGTGCCGTTCTCGTTCCTCACGACCTCGTTGCCGATGCCTCAAATGCCGTGCTGGCTGACCGAGACGAATCATGAGATGCATGAGCTAATACGCCAGAATCTGCATCGCGCTCCGATGTACAGCGGGCAGATCCAATCGACCGGGCCGCGTTACTGCCCGAGCATTGAAGACAAAGTGGTGCGGTTCGCCGACAAGACCTCGCACCAGATTTTCCTGGAACCCGAGGGCCGCAACACTCACGAGTTCTACTGCAACGGCATCTCGACCAGCCTCCCCCGCGATGTCCAGGACCAGATGGTTCGCTCGATCAAGGGGCTCGAACGGGCCGAGATCATGCGCTACGGGTACGCTGTCGAGTACGACTTCGCCCCCCCGACCCAGCTCTACCCGACCCTCGAAACCAAGCGCATCGCGGGGTTGTACTTCGCTGGGCAGATCAACGGGACAACCGGGTATGAGGAAGCTGCGGGGCAAGGCTTGCTGGCCGGGATCAACGCCGCCCTCAAGATCAAAGGCGAAGAGCCGCTGATTCTCGATCGCAGCCAGGCGTACCTCGGCGTGCTGATGGACGACCTCGTGACCAAGGGGGTCGATGAACCGTACCGCATGTTTACCTCGCGGGCCGAGTTTCGGTTGCTGCTCAGGCACGACAATGCGGATCGAAGGCTGACTCCGATCGGGGAGCGGGTCGGCTTGGCGAGTGCGGAGCGTTGCCGCCAGCATGCCGAGTACGAGGGGGAACTCGCGCGGGGTTTGGCGTTGCTCAGCAAGCTGCGGCATGAGGGGCAAACGCTCGAAGAGTGGTTGCGGCGACCGGAGATGACGATTGAAGCCGTGACGAGCCTCTCGTCGGAGTTTGCGGAACTGACGCTCTCTCCCCGCGCGAAGCAGCAACTGGAGATCGAGGTCAAATACGCCGGTTATATCAACCGCCAGCAAAAGGAAATCAGCCGCCAGGACAAGATCCAGGCCGTCCGCATCCCGGAGACATTCGACTTCTACGCCGCCCCCCAGCTGCGACACGAAGCCCGTGAGAAATTCCACAAAGTCCGCCCGCGCGACCTGGGCCAAGCCAGCCGCATCAGCGGGATCACACCGGTGGACCTAGCGGTACTGCTGATGTACATCAAGGAGCCAAGTCGGTTAGTGCGGTAGGCCGGGTGCTGTTCGAGCCTGTCGTCAATTGGCTGTGAAATTAACGGGGCCCTGAGTCGTGTGCGGATCTCGCGTTCAGTGGCAGCTCCAGGCCCTCCGAAATCTTACCGCAGAGATCGCAGCGCGGCATCGACGCAACCGAAAGGGAAGC
>JANOKO010001427.1:0-4509 GCA_031419335.1 Planctomycetota bacterium | reverse complement strand
AGATGCGGGTTCAGGAAGATACTCGACCAATTTCGATTAATCTCCACCTTCGCCAAATCCACCTTTACCGTCGTCGTCCCACCGACATTCCCTAACGGATCTTTGTTGTAATATTCGCAGGTGTCCACCAGCCCCTCGTTCGGCAGGTTGTCAAACACCCCGTCGTTGGGGGTGTAGGTGAAGCTCCCATCGGATTCGATATCAAATACGCCGTATGTCCCGATGCCGCTGCCGATTTGGTGGGCGGTTAAATAGTGGAAGATATCCGGGTCGGCATCGTTCTTGAGGACTCCATCTTCGGCGGGGATCGTAAGGGTGTTTCCCTTCAGCACGAAATAATTGACATCCGGGTAAGCTGTGCCGGTCACGAGATCGTTATAGGTATACGACTCGTCCGGAGCTGCCCAGTGAGGCAGGGTTATGACCATTTCGCACTGGATGATCGTGTCAAACGAGTACGTATATTGTCCATAACCTTGTGTCATGCGGAACGTCGCCGAGAAATGGTCGGTCCCGATCGATCCCGTGTATGGTGTATAACGAAAATGCCCGCCGCCTAAATCTTGAAGAACACCCAGCGACGCCCCGGAAAACCCGACAAACGTTCCCGACGACACCACCTGCCCCTCGATCGCCTGATCCATCCGCGTCCCATACCACAACACGCGCGGCTCCAAGGCCAACACCGCAGCCGCCCGTCCGCCCAGGCCGTTCAACCGACCTCTCCGCCGAGACAGCCCACCCCCCCCAGATTCCCAAGGCGGGCCGCAAGACTTTTCGTCCATCGGGAAAGCACTGAAATCACGATCAGCCCCCACTCTCGAACATGCCGCATGCCGTGACGCGACCGCGTTGCGGGTTCATCATTTCCTTCGCGACTTCGAAATGTCAACAGCAGTCTGCATATCGTTTTCAAGATTTCGCAAATCGCTCATGTGCCGATGGTGGGTTGGCCCGGACGCTGGTTTGGGCTCCCGGTGTGCCATCGGCTCGGAAGGTTCACCCAAGCGAACACTCGAGATACTCACTTCCTGCGTCACATCCACCTCAGTTCTATCTGTATCTCAGTGACAACCGAAGCTGCGAGGTAAGGACGGACCATGTGGATCTGAGTCTTCCTGTTCCGAATCCCGCCTCGACAAGTCGGACTTGATCTGCGAGAACAGGTTGCCGGGCACAGCACTTGCCCCCGAGGCCGACGAAGGAGTCACGATGTCGAAGGAATCCTGGACACGCCGGTCATGGCTGGCGATCACGGCGGGTGCGATGTTCGCCCGTTCGTCATCAGCGGATGAGGCCGTCGCGGCTCCGTCGGAAATCGATGAGATTCCGCGTCCGGTGGCGATCCCGCCGGTTCCGCCCGAGGAACTCGACGAGTCGATCCGACGGGGGATCGACTTTCTTCTGCTGGAGCAGCGAACGAACGGTTCATGGGGGTCGGCGACACTGACCAAAGATCTCAATATCTACGCCCTGATCCCCGGATCGCACGATGCATTCAAGGCCGCCGTCACATCGATGTGCATCGCAGCTCTGTTCGAAACGGGCGGCGATCGAGTCGACGTGCAGCAGTCGATCGCGCGGGCGGAGAATTGGCTGTTCGAGAACCTGCCCTCGGTGCGTCGCGCCAACGGAGACGCCATCTACAACATCTGGACGCACTGCTACTCGATCCAGGCACTTGTGCGACTGCTGAAGCTCAAGACGGATGACATGGCCCGTCAGGAGAAGATCGGCGTCCTGATCCGGCAGCAGTTCGACCGGCTCGGGCGGTATGAATCGGTCGATGGCGGCTGGGGCTATTACGATATGAAGTATGAGACGAAGCAGCCTTCGAGCGACTCAATCAGCTTCGTGAACGCCGCTGTGCTGGTCGCGTTTTACGAAGCCAAACAAGCGGGATTCCAGCCGCCGGTGAAGCTTGTGCAGCGAGCCATCGACGCCACTCAGCGGCAACGGCTGCCCGATCACAGCTACTTGTATGGAGAGTACCTGAAGTGGCAGCCCCGCCGCGGCATCAACCGTCCGGGAGGAAGTCTGGGCCGGTCGCAGGCGTGCAATGTTGCTCTGCGGTTATGGGGAGACACATCGATCACGGACCAGGTTCTGACCGACTGGCTCGACCGATTGTTCACCCGCAACGGCTGGCTCGATATCGGTCGCAAACGCCCTGTACCGCACGAGGCGTGGTTCCAGGTGGCGGGGTATTTCTACTACTTCGGTCATTACTACGCGGCATGGTGCATCGAGCAGTTACCGTTGGAGCAACGTCCATTGTACCAAGCCCATCTGGCCCGGACGCTGCTGATTCGGCAGGAGAAGGAAGGTTCGTGGTGGGACTTTCCGTTCTACGACTATCACCAGTCGTATGGGACATCATTCGTGCTGCTGACTCTGGCGAAGATTCGGTCGTAGCCACCTTCGCGTGAAGGTGGGCAAGCAGTCTCAGCGATTGCGGTGTCGACTGACTGCGGAAGCTGCGGAAGTCTTGATCCGGGTTCGAACGCTGGTTCCGGCCCCCCGCGTTCTGACGAACGCGGCTACACCGTCCCTCCACGCAGCTGGCGCTCCAGCCGGCCAGCGAGGATCGACAGTGGGTAACTCATAGCGAGGTATAGAATCGCGGTCAGCACCCCGAGTTCCAGAATCGCCCCCGTACTCCGGGCCTGGATGTAATACTGCTTGCTCAGTTCCACGACCGTAATGACCGAGCAGACGGCTGTGTCTTTGAAGAGGGCGATAAAGTCGTTGGTCATGGGGGGGATGACGATACGAGTGGCCTGGGGGATGATGATCCGACGGAGGGTCAGCCATTTGGACATGCCGAGGGCGAGTGCGGCTTCGGTCTGCCCCTTCGGAATGGCCTGAATCCCGGCGCGATAGATTTCCGACTCGTACGCCGAGTAGTTGATGGCCAGCCCCATGACCCCGGCCCAGAAGGCGTGGATTGAGATGCGAATCTCGGGCAACACGAAGAAGATCACATACAGTTGGAGAACCAGCGGCGTGCCTCGCACGACTTCGATGTAGAGGATGCAAAGTCTCGCGATTGGTCGGGGTCCGTAAAGGCGTCCGATCGCCAGTCCGAGGCCCAGCAGCACGGCCAGCGGCATCGAGATCACCGACAACAGGACCGTCATCAGTGCCGCCTGGCACAGCAGCGGAGCCCGCTGCCCGATCACCGCCCAACCGTGAACCACTTCCATCGTCTCGCCAGCTAGAGCGGACCCGGTCTGCGATGGCGGAGGTGCGAACTGGCCGCTGGCGTCGGTCTCCAAACCCCGCTGAGCTTGCTTCTCATTCCAGAGATTGTACTTCTCCAGAACCTGCCTCATTCTCCCGTCAGCGAGCGTCTCTCGGATTGCACGGTTGATCTCTTGCAGCAGCCGCGACTCCGACTTCGGTGTCAGCACAACGTAATAACCGACACTGACCGGCGGTCCGACCCGCTTGAGTCCAGGGAAGCCATTCTCTGCAAACACGACGACGGGGAGGTCTTGAAGTGTCGCGTGCAACCCCTCGATCTCCAGTTCTGTACCGCGCAGGGCATCGTTGGGGCCATCGAATGAAACGATATGCACGGATTGCGGAAACTGCCTCTGCAGATAGTCCTCCGCCGCAGTCCCAGCCAGGACACCGACATTCCATGGCCCCTCCTGGGGTGGATGAGAGAGCTGCTCGATCGACTGCCATGTCGAATCCCGCCGGGCCAACAGTTGCAGTTCATACAGGTAATACGGCACCGAACAGCCGTACCGCGAACTGCGAAGAGGTGTCCATTCATATCCATTCAGGACGATATCGATATCACCCCGCTCCATCAAATCGGGCAACTTGTCCCATGGTCCCTGCACAAACTCGGCTGTGACACCGAGTTGATGAGCGAGCAAGTCGGCGATCTCGACTTCGAATCCGGTGACCTGAGCAGGGTCATCGGAGCGAGGGTAGACATAGGGGCCTCCGCCTTCCTGGTCTGCACCCCAGCGGAGCGTGCCCCGCAGTCGAATCCGGTCGAGAGCGTCTTCGGCGATCGCTGTCTCGGAACACAGTGTCCAAGCCAGAATCAGTCTCAGCAGTGTGATACTCGCGCGCATCGCCGTCCTCGCATGCCTCTGGATAGGCGAATTCACCCCGTCGGTCATGTCTCATCGGGGCGGCACATGACTGCCGTCAAATCCCAGGAGCTTCGGCGCAGCAGGAACACAATCAAGCCGGGCTGTTGTGTTCCAACTCGGAATGTCTGGTCCTTCACGACAGCCACCAGTGCGGATCAGCGTCGAGAGCCGATCGACGAGAGTCCTTAGTGGCTCTCCGCTGCGCAGAACTTCTCATACGCTGCCGCGTCGAGCATCTGATCGATTTCGGCGGGAGCAGCCAGTTCGACTTGAATCATCCAGCCTGCACCGAACGGGTCGGTGGAGAGCACACTCAGGTCAGACTCCAAGGCAGTGTTGACCTTCGTCACAGTTCCAGAGACGGGGGCGTACAAGTCGCTGGCGGCCTTGACGC
>JANOKO010001426.1:0-9998 GCA_031419335.1 Planctomycetota bacterium | reverse complement strand
GATGAAGAGGACGACGAAGACGACGACGAGGAAGTCGCTCCCCCCAAACGTTCGACGAGACGGGTCGCCACCTCCAGTCGCAGCCGCACTGCCGTTGTAGAGCCCGAGCCCGAAGACGAGGCCGACTTCGGCGAAGCGGATGATGACGCTGATGCCGATGATGAATCGTGGCCTGAACCGGATGTCTTAGAAGTCCGTAAACTCCTGAAAGGACGCCAGGTGGTGTTCGCGGGCGGAGAGCGACGGGCCGATGTCGCTGAAGCCCTCATCGAGGGTTTCGGGCTGAAAGAACTCACCTGGGTCGCCATGCGGGATGACGAGTCTCTCGACCGCTTGGAAGAGGAACTGGACGAAGTCGATCCGATTCTCGTACTGGTCGGCGTTCGGGGTGTCAGTGTCCCACTCAAGAGTGTGCAGCGGCTGTGTACTGTCGCCAGCAAACCGATGGTCAAACTGCCGACCGGCTACAGCCCGAGCCACGTCGCGACGCAGATTTTGGCCCAGGCCGGGGATGAACTGCGAGACGAGTAACTCGAATCGTCGGCGACTGCGGGGTTGATCGACTGCCGGTCAACTACGACTTTGAAACGAAACCACACGGTCGGGACACTTCGTCCCGACCGTGTTTGTATTGACTTGAACTGCGATGTGCCCATTGCCTCAGATTGAACTACTGGGTCTGGCCCGCCGGTACGCCGGTGTGGGAAGCGTCGACTGCCTGGGGACGACACTGGAGCAAGTACTTCGCGACCTCGGAACGAAACGCCCCGAGTTCGCGAGTCGCTGTATTCCCGGAGAACTCTTGCCACCGGGACTGATCGTATGCGTCAACGAGCGGCGATTCACCACCGCCTGGGACGAACCGATCCGCCCCAACGACCGGGTCTTGATCCTCTCTGCGGATGTTGGGGGATAGCAGCCTTTTTCAACAGTCCGCTATGCCTGTTTCGCCCAGACCTCGGGGCCCAGGCGACACGGGCCGCCACAGATACGCGAACAGATCCTCCGGGATGACTCTGAAGCTGCATCAAACAGAAAAAGACGGCCCCCGTGATCCCGAAAGATCGAGGAGAGCCGCCTCTGTGTCATGGTCCATCTTGCGTCACGACGAATGGTGTGGTCCGGTTCGACCTAGCACTTAGTTCGCGGTCACGGTGCCAACGACAGTGGTCACATAGTCCCCCTCGAGGACTTCGGCGATGTCCATGGTCAGAAAGTCCACATGGACATTCTGTGCAGCCTGTCCGACATTGTCGGAAAAGATGGTCACGGAGGCTTCGCCATCCCCTGCAACGTAGTTGGTGACATCCGTCAGAGACCCCGCTGCAAACCAGTTCGCTGGTCCCGTCTTCGACACTCCTCCCAGTGTCAAACGAGCATCTCGTTTGAAACTGGTATCGGTCGTATTCACGAAGGCCGACAGCGTCTTGAAATTCACAGTCACGCCGTTGCGGACGTTCCCCTTGATCTGCCACACCTGAGTCGGGAACGACAAGGTCGCGCTCGAATCCGGCAGCGTGGCGAGAACCGCAGGAGTTGGAGCCTGAATCGTCACGCGCTGCGGCACATTGACGGTAAACTGCTGCGAATCGCTGGCGGTGTAGGCCACTTGAGCACCCACCAGCAACGCACCGACTCCAACCACACTCCACAGAAACTTCTTCATCTTGACCTGTTCTCTCTCTGTTGTGTGACCAGAACCGGGAGGGCCACCGAGCTGATTCCGAGAAGTTTATTCTTCTCGCATCCACTCGCAAACCCGACCCAGGCCATCAATCTGTCATGACTGGAACAATTCCCCCATCTGAAATGGACCCCCTCTCTCACAAGGGTTTCCGTCGCAACTTGGAGGGTAAACTCACACTCGAAGAACCCTATTCTGTTCTGGGAAGGTGGCAAATCGAGTTTTGGAAAGTTTTGAAAAGAGTAGCGACTGCTGTCTGAGAACAACTCGAATGCGCTTTGAGTATGTTGAGTCATCCGGCCATCTGCGGGGTTGAGCAGGGCATCCAGTGCAAGGCCGTACACTTATCCTGTCTGGGCTCGAAGTGGGCATCCCGTCTTTCCAGAATCCAGGCCAATCCCCTCGTCCCAGAATCCTGTCGAAAGAGGCGCACTGATGACTGGCATGATCTCGTGGGAGCCACAGCGCTGGGTTTCGCAATAGTCCCGTTCCGTCGAGCGACCTGTTCAAACTCGAAAGGAATCTGGGATTATGACTTAAGACTGCTTGTTCACTGGGAATGTGAGCTAAGGTATAGGGCTGGTGTTGACCGAGAAGACTTTTTCGTCACCTCTGACATTCCCGGTTCCTCGACCCTCTGGCACACAGGACGACGAACTCGATGACACAGTATCGTCTCATCGCCGTGTGGGTTCTGTCACTGCTGATCGTGATTCCGGGTGATGCCGCACGTTCCGCCAGCGATTCGCAGCGGTTTCAAGTCAGCGTGCCGACCCGGCTCTCCATTGCAGCTCCCACCAACGATCAGATTCGGGGATACCCCGGATTGGGTACGGCGAATGTCACGTTTGCCACCCAGACCTGGCGCGCCAAAACCAACTCTCGTCGAGGAGCGACTGTCATTTTGGAGACAGCCACCGCGTTCAGACACGTCACAAACCCGACTTCGAAGCGCAATGCCCGGCTCGATCTCAGCGTGAGTCGCACGTTCGGGCCGGGAGTCTGGACCGTCAATACGGCCACCGCCACAACAAACTATTCGGCGGGTAACGAGCAGGCGCGAGTCCAGATGTCGACGGCAGGAGTGGGTGAGGTCAATCTTTTTTTGACCGTTACTTTTATCACGGGCGCTCCCGGGTCGCTCCAGTCAGGCGACTACACCACAACCGTGGTGGGCACGATTAGCGAAAATTAGGGCTTTGTCTGAAATCGTTTTCATCGATGCAGCCCGTGTCCAATCCTCCACTTCCGTGGTCAATCCGTGGCTACCTGTGATAGCATGGTTTTCGTTGTCAAGTGCAGCTCCCATTGACGACACACCGGCCCAGTGAATCTACCAGACTGCATCAGTTCAACCGGGACAGGTGAGGGATTCTCCGGACGGACCTCTCAACGCCTCTCCACACACGTATGCACTTTCCCGAACAGCCACTTGACGTGCTCGTTGTCGCTCCGCACCCGGACGATGCGGAGATCAGTATCGGCGGCACAATCCTGATCTGTCGCCAACTGGGGATGCGCGTCGGAGTCCTGGAACTCACCAATGGTGAGCCGACGCCCTTCGGATCGCCGGAGATTCGGGCGCAAGAGACAACGGCTGCCACACGAGTGCTGGATCTGACGTGGCGAGGTCAACTCGGTCTCCCCAATCGTCTGCTCATCGCCGACCTCGATGCACGGGGGAGGCTCGCGGAGGTTTTTCGCATGGTCCGCCCCGGTATCATCCTCGCCCCATACCCCGTGGACGTACACCCAGATCATGTGGCCGCCAGTCAACTCGTGGACGATGCTCGATTCTGGTCCAAGTTGACGCGGAGCGACCTGCCCGGTGAGCCGTTTTGGCCTCCGAAACTGTATCACTACTGGAGCATCCACCTGCGAACTCATCCGCAGCCCGCTTTTGTGATGGACATCAGTGGCGTGATCGACCGGAAATTGGAAGCTGTTCGTTGCTACCACAGTCAGTTGATCGAGCAACGCTCTCGGGAATACCCGACTCCACTGGATGATATCCGTGACCGGGCGCGGTACTGGGGCTGGTCCATCCACACGACGTATGGCGAGCCGTTTGCCAGCCGTGAAGAAATCGGAGTTTGCGACCTGCGTTCCCTGCTGGGTGGATAGGGTGCTGGCGCGGCGCGACAGTGCCTGCGAAAGATACGCGAATTCATAGCGACAGAGATCGTGGAATTGTTACGGCGAGCATGGCCTATGGGCCGCCTCTTGTGACAGGACCGCAGGCACTGGCTATCATCGACGCACTGCGGTGGAACCCTGGTTTCACGGCCTTGATTCCCTCGGAGACGCGCGATGCGGCAAATACTGGTGATGCTCGTCTTGCTCGCTGGCGGGGCGATCGGAGCTGAGCGGGCCAAACCGAACGTGCTGCTGATCTGCGTCGACGATCTGAAGCCCGTCCTCGGTTGTTACGGCGACACGCTGGCGAAAACGCCCCACATCGATCGCCTCGCAGCTCGCGGGATGCGTTTCGAGCGGGCCTATTGCAATCAAGCGGTTTGTTCCCCATCTCGAAATGCACTACTGACGGGTCTGCGCCCCGACACGCTCGGGATCTATGAGCTGTCGACCAACTTCCGCAAGTCCCGGCCCGATGCGGTGACTTTGCCGCAGCAGTTCATGGCTCATGGCTACAAAACACAGGCCCAGGGAAAACTGTTTCATGTGGGACACGGGAACACCGAAGACCCCGCCTCGTGGAGCGTTCCCCATTGGAAGGCAAAAGTCGTCGGGTATGCGCTTCCCGAGAGCAAGGCTCCGATGGGCTTGACCAAGGAAGAGGCTCTGTTCGATAACCAGCCTGCCCAAAACCTCCCTCGGGGAGCCGCCTACGAAGCTGCCGATGTGCCCGACAACCAGTATGCCGATGGGGCATTGGCCGACGAGGCGATTCGCCGTCTGGAAGCGGCTGCGAAGAAGCCCGATGAACCGTTCTTCATCGGGGTCGGATTCGTGAAACCTCACTTGCCGTTCTGCGCACCGAAGCGGTATTGGGATCTGCATGATCGCCAGGCGTTCCCCTTAGCCAAACTTCGTGACGCCCCCCACGGGGCACCTGAATTTGCTCCGACGAGATGGGGCGAACTTCGCCAATACAAGGGAATCCCCGAGCAGGGAGCGTTACCAGATGACCTCCAACGAACGCTCATTCACGGCTACTACGCCGCGACCAGTTACATGGATGCCCAAGTCGGGCGGCTGCTGGCAGCCATCGATGCGCAAGGTCTGGCGGACAACACGATCATCGTGCTCTGGGGAGACCACGGATGGCATCTGGGCGATCACGGACAGTGGTGCAAGCACTCGAACTATGAGCAGGCGACTCGCATCCCGCTGATCGTGGTGGCCCCCGGCGTGACCGTCCCCCACGCGAATTCCGATGCCTTGATCGAAAGTGTCGACCTCTATCCAACGCTGTGCGATCTGGCCCATCTGCCGATCCCCGAAGGACTCGATGGCCGCAGCCAGGTTCCCGTGCTGATGCGCGCGGTCCCGTCGATCAAGGACTATGTGCGGCACGTCTACCCCAGAAACCAGTTGATCGGACGAGCGATTCGGACCTCGCGATATCGCCTTGTCGAGTGGAAGAAACCGGGGGCTGCAGCATCTACCGCGCAGCTTGAACTCTATGACTACATGACCGACCCGGCAGAGTCGAAAAACCTCGCCGCCGAGCAGCCGCACGTCGTGAGCGAACTGCGGGCTGTGTTGTTGAAGGGACCGGAGGCGAGACCACAGATTCGGTAATACATGGCAGGTGGGAGGGTTCCCATTTAACCCAAGGACAGACCACAGACCGAATTCTCAACGGTCCAGCATGGCTCCACGCTGCGTTGGATATTCTGGGTCCAGGAAGTGCGGATTCCGCCGAACCCACTTTCGTTCTCCGGTGTCTGCCGGGCATCCGAACCTCTCTGTCTCACGGGACTTCCTGCTCTCGAAGGCATTCGGATCGGCCAGATTGCATGGATTCGGGGCTTGTCATGGGTTTGCAATCCGGTCACAGTCTCGCTCACTGTGGAAGTCCGAATCGGTGCGACGAATGGGATTTCTCCCAAACTTCATCCGTGTGACGTACACTTGGGCGACTCCCCGCACTCGGGAAACTGCGTGGAACGAATCGAGCCGTCCCCCTCGGCTGGTCGATAGCAGATGATTCCCATTCGAGTCAGGGCTCCCGAGGTGAAACTCGCGATGACGCCGTTGACCGGAACACAAGCCGGAATCCCGTGCCGCAGGGGTGGCCTCGGGAGACCGCTGGAGCAAGTTTCGTGTGGTCTTTGAGAAGGGCGCAAGTCGCCATCATTGTCGCTGGGTGTCTGGGCATGGCCTATACCCAGTTAACGACCTCCGCAGTTGTGATTCAGTTTGCGCGATCCCTGGGAGCGACTGGGCTGCACATTGGCATCCTGGGTGCGATCCCGACAGGCATGCTGTTCATGCAGTTCGTGGCGGCGTTTTTCGCGAACCGGATTCGGTATCGCCGACCGCTATGGGCCATGGCGTGCTACGCGCAGCGGGTCTGCTATCTGCCAATCGCGCTGGGGGCGTGGTTCTGTCCGAGTGTTTCTCCCACGGTGTGGCTCTGGTCATTCCTGGCTGTGACGGTGGTTGAGCAGGGGCTCGCTCATTTCTCAACTCCGTTGTGGATGTCGTGGATGGGGGATTACCTGCCGCATGAGGGGCTGAACCACTACTGGGGAGTCCGCCATCGCTGGCAGCAGTTCACCGCAGCCGCTTGCATGCTGGGTTGCACGGTCTTTTTCTGGAATGGTTCGTCGCAACTGGTCGCGGTCTTCGCGGTCATCATGACGGTAGCCTCTGTGCTCGGTGTTGCGGACATCGCGATGTTCAAGCGCGTCGACGAGCCTCCGGTCACTCCGGCGCGGGCGATCGGGTTCTGGGATTCGTTCCTCGCACCGCTGAAGCTCCCGTGCTTCCGCTCCTATATCGGGTTCATGAGCTACTGGCACCTGGCCGCGATGGTCGGGGCTCCCTTCATCAGCTTGTATCTACTCGAACATGTCGGCATGAAGCTGTGGCAGGTGCTGGGGCTCTGGACCGTGTCCTGGATCGGCGGAGCTGCGTTTTCGCAGTTGTTGGGGAAGCAAGCGGAACTGCACGGAAACAAAGCCGTGATGAGGGTCTGTGTCTTGCTGAAGCCGATTAACATGTTCTGTTTGATGTTGGCCCCGCGCGACCCTGCTCTGGCGTTCTGGACATTGCTACCAATGTTCATGTTGGATGCGGTGCTGAACGCCGGCATTCTCATCGCGAACAACGGGTTCTTGCTGAAGAACTCTCCGACCGAAAACCGCACGATGTACATCGCCTCTGGAACGGCTGTGGCTGGGATGGTGGGTGGGGCCACGGCCATCGTTTCGGGAATGGCATTGTCTGCGATGGATGGCTGGTCGTATTCGATCGGGTCGATGGCGATCACCGGGTTCCACGTGCTGTTTGCCATCAGCATGTTGCTTCGGTTGGGAGCGATTCCGTTCGTGAACCGCATCCAAGAGCCGTCGGCTCATCCCCCCATGCCGGTCTTTTCGGAGCACGTGGAACTGGTCGTGGTCGTTTCGGTTCGCTGGTATCGTTCCCTCGAAGGGAGCATCCGCAGCCTCCGTCCCGAACGACCCACACGAGGCCGCCGTCCCTTGCCGGACAAGGTGACTCAGGCTGCACCATAAACCGGGCAGCTGGGACTGATCCTTGCCATCCGTAGCCTGGGCGTTTTCGGTGAGCAAGTTCACCTGTCTCTCGAAGGCGATCCGGCTGAGGTTGCGTCCTGGGCTTCACAGCTGGCTTGACCCATCCCGCCCACATCAGGACTACTTCCCCGTCCACAACGGGTGTTTAGGACCGTCTCCCAAGTAAGGGAAATGTTCAAAGAACTCATCTTCCTGGCCGTGGGACCGGGGATCGCCAGAGGCTTTCAGTTCCTGGTCCAACTGGTCCCTCAACAGACGCTTTGCTTCAGCGTAACGGGGATCGTCGGCCACGTTGGAGAGTTGCTCCGGGTCGAGTTCGAGGTCGAAAAGTTCCTCTGCGGGGCGCTTCGCGAAGGCGAGGTCATAGGCCCGCTGGTGCTGGGGATCGCTGTGGCGATTGTCGATGAGGTACGTCTTCGTCGGCCCGTTGTCGGTGTCGGCGTACCACGCTCCAGGGATCGCGGCATGCTCGAAGTCGCCGGTGCCGTTGGGCCAACGGTCAGGACGGAGATTGTGAATGTACAGGTACTTTTCTGTGCGAATCGCGCGACTCGGATAGCCACCCATGTCCGGGGCCAATTGAGAGGGAACATGGCGCTCCTTGCCGGTCAGGACATGATCTCGTAATGGATCAATTCGTCCGGACTGGTCGCTCTTCAAGAGCGGCAACAGCGAGTGACCAGTCATGTCGGCGGGGATCGAGACTCCGGCGGCCTCCAGCAGAGTCGGGGCCACATCTTGCAGACTGATGAAGTCAGAGGTCGTGCGCCCTCCCTTCACCACGCGGGGCCAGCGGACCACGAACGGGACGTTGGTCCCCAGGTCATACAAGTTGCTCTTCCCTCGCGGGAATGCCATCCCGTGGTCGCTCGTGATGATGACGATCGTGTTGTCGAGTTCGTCTGCTTCTTCGAGAGTTGCCACTGCTCTGCCGACGAGGGCGTCGAATCGCTCGACCTCGAACAGGTAGTCCGCGATATCACTGCGGACCAGTTCCACATCGGGAAAGGCAGCAGGGACTTCGATCTTGGCGAGGTCAAATCCCGCCTTCTTCCCGGTGCCCTCCTCAAACGGACGATGCGGATCGATCGATCCAAGCCAGAAGCAGAAGGGCTTTCCGGCGGGACGCTTCTTCAGGAACGTCTCAAAGTCCGGGAACCGCTGTCCCGCGATGTCCCGCTGGGGCGTCTGCGTTTTCCCCGGTCCCCACCCCTTGGCGAACAGCCCGCACGTGTACCCGCGCTCGGTCAGCAGTTCGGGGAACGTGCGGAACTTGTCCGGAAACACACAGTGCAGATTGGCAGCTCCCTCCAGCCGCCAATGCCATTGCCCAGTCAGGATCGCCCCTCGCGAGGGCGTACAGCTCGGCGAGGTGCAGTACGCCCGCTCACACAACAGCCCCTCGCGAGCCATGCGGTCGAACGTCGGCGTACGCGCCTCGGGCGTGCCGTAGGCCCCCGCATGATGGCCCCAGTCATCAGCGATGGCGAAGAGAATGTTGGGTGGCTGGCGAGACTCTTCGGAGGAAGCAGAGGCAGGCAGCAGCAGGCAGGCGACCAGCGCCATCAGCAAGCCGCGCCCCCATCCCGGAACCACCAGCCACCAGGCTGCTCCCATGATTCCGGCCCCCTCTCCCCCACAGTGGAGCCCTCTCTGAAAGCCAAATCGAATGTGGGGGAGAGGGGGCAGAACCGTAGGACACGCCTTGTGACAATCCTTCACGCCGTCCCCTGTCGGGGACGGAAGAACGGCCCACATTCCGCGTTGTCTCGTCATCGAACTCATGGCATCGTCCCTCAATCCAAGAACACCCATTCCGAAAACGTGGCCGCTTGCCCGGCGGGCTGCCCTTGCTCGTCGACAACGTTCCACACCGTCGCCCGGTCGATGCGGAAACGCCGACCGGTCGAGGAGATGCGGATTCCCTGATAGTCGTCGATGTAGCCTTTCCGACTGGTCTGTTCGAGCATCCGCTCCCGTTCATCGCGGTGCATTGGCTCAGCGGTCAGCCGCGAGGGGGTCTCCTGGAAATGCTCCAGCGGCATCGCCCACAGCATGAGTGCCATCGCATTGGCCGAATTGAGAATTGGGTCGGTCTGAATGCCGTGGGACACGACCACGAAGTGTGCGTCGAACAGCCGGTGGGCCTGTTCCTCGGGCGTCCCAGAGCGGTCGACGAGTTCGGTGCCGACGCAGTGGGCATACGAGTTCAGCAGACGTTGAATCTGCCGCTGCCAGTCAGGAGCGAGCCAGGGGCGATGGAGGTCCATAGTGGCTAAAACGCGGGGACTGTCTGAAGCGATGCGAAGAGTGAGGCCCATTTGAAGAGGCTGATAAGCTGCCTGGTTCACATGAAGAATTGGACGTATCCGACAGCAGTGGCGAGCCGGGCGGCGTCAGCCCCCGGAATCTTTCGTGGGCCGCTCAGAATCCGGGGGCTTACACCCAATACCGCTTCCTCAGCGGATAAGTATGGATTCGGCAAAGGTTTTCTGCAATTTAGCGAGGCCGTAGTGGATCGGTTTTTTGCTGGGCCATTTGCAGCGTCCGCGTTTGATGACGCGGGGGTTGAGGCGATTTCGTCG
>JANOKO010001425.1:0-4228 GCA_031419335.1 Planctomycetota bacterium | reverse complement strand
GACGAGACGTTGTGCATTACCTGCCACGCAGAGGCGAAAGAGTTTTGGGAAACGGGGCATGCTCAAACGCTGCATCGCGTCGATGACGCCTCGCTGGCTGCACTCTTGAAGTCCCTCTCCAATGTCCCCGCAGCCCAGCACGAAGGGACCAGCATTACGCGCAGCGGTGATTCCATTCTCACCGCATCCAATCAGCATGAGGGCTTCCACAGCCGTGTCGATCTGGGTTGGTGTTTTGGTTCGGGGCGTCATGCCCGCACATGGGTCGCTACGCTTCCCGATAGCCACGGAGCGACTGACTTGCTGGAGTTCCGCTGGTCGTGGTATCAGTTGAGCCAAGGGTTTGACATCACTCCCGGGCAGCCGGTGGAGCCAGCTCCGGGGTATTACTCTCATCTGGGGCTGTTATTTGATCATCCCAAGGCTCGGAGATGCTTCGGTTGCCATGCCAGTGAGTTGCCACTGAGTCATGGCCGGATCGAAGAGCCACACATGCAGGCCGGAGTGACGTGCCAGCGCTGCCACGGTCCTCGCCAAGCGCACGTCGATTCCGGGGGTGAGGTACGAGACATTCCCCTCAGCCGGATGGAATCCGTGAATCGTTGTGCTGAGTGTCATCGGAGACCCGAGGAGCAGGATCCAGTGACCATCACTCCCCAGAATCGCGATATCGCCCGGTTCCAACCTATCGGGCTCACGCAATCGGCCTGTTTCCAGAACTCAGAGATGACCTGTATCACCTGCCATGATCCGCATCGCCCCATGGAATCGCAAGATTCGGCGGGCATTGGGCAATGTGTGCAGTGTCATGATGGGGTTCGTGATCATCGTCCTAAGTGCCGAGCTGGCCAGACTGAGGGGTGTATCCGCTGTCACATGCCCAAGGTGCGCATGGACCGACCGCTCGAGTTCACGGACCACTGGATCCGAATTCGCACGGAGGAGTCGAAACCATGACCTCCACTCAGGCACCACTCCCGAGTCGAAAGTGGTTGTGGCTACTCGCATGGATGGTACTGCTTGGAACTCACCCAGAGTGGTTTGATGTCCGCGTGCGAGTGCTTCCCAGCTCGACACCCGCGCTGTGGGTCATTGGAACGACGTGGCAGGTTCCTCTGGCCCGGCTCCCTGTGGCAGAACTAATTGCGAACTGCTGGTTTCCACTGTATGCCTTCATAGCGGCTGGGGTGATTGCTGGCGTCTGCCGCGGAAGCGATTCCGACTGCTCTCTCGATCGAATCCTGGCCACCGTGGGATTGAGTCTACTCATTCAACCCCTCGACTTGATGTGCGCAGTCATCTTAGGCCTGCCACTCTTCGAGAAGCGGGAGAAGTCGTCACCGTGGACGGGTTGGTTGCCTGTGGTGGGTGCAGGGCTCGCCATCCTTACGACGTTGGATTTTGGGATCGTGCTACTGGCCGCATGGGCGACCCTTGCATCCGCGAGTTGCGGTGAACTGCGTATTCAAAGACGGAGGTGGCTGGCCCCGTTACTCCTGATGCTGACAGCCTGTGCGGTATTGATTGCGTTTTGTCCCGGATTCGGTTCAGCGGCGTGGCGGCCCGTAAGTGCGATCTGGGGTCGGCCACAGACCCACCTGCTGCCTTCATTGTCCGTCTTCTCGGCTGCACCGGCTCATAGGCTGGCGCTGAGTCTTCTAGTCCCGTTTGTCGGACTCTGTGCCAGATCGGCACTTCACTCAGGCTTCGGCAGATCTCGCCTCCTGCTCTGCGTCACAGGGCTGGTTCTCGGCCTGGCCTGTCCACGCTACAGCTGTCTGGCGGGATTGCTGTTCGCAGCGCAGTTTTGTCAGCGACCCTCAGCGGTGGTCATGCTGCGTCATCCGCGAGTCATCGGTGTGACTTGTCTGGTGCTAGCCCTGGCCCGAATCGGCTGGGTCACTGATTTTACGGCGCTACTCGCGGGCCAGTCCGTGCCACGCCGATTGCAACCAGCTCTCTGGGAGACTTCTGGTCCCGTGATCCTCATGAATCTGGATCAGTCCAACGATTGGCGAGCCCCAGAACTGGCCCAGCGATTCCCCCTCCTGGCGGATGACCGCTGGGAGACGATGAGCGATGACTATCAAGAATATGCGGCGCTGTGTCGTGACCTGCGACAGGTCCGTGACCACAGCTACTTGCGCTCCGATGGTCAATGGGGAGGATACAAGCGCTGGCTGGATGAGTGGTCGCCAGCGCTGGTCGTCGTGACATCGACCGATGAGGAATCGATTCGAGGGTTGTCATTGAGTCCCGATTGGCGAGTGCTGGGTGTCGATGGAGAGCGGACCATGTTCGGACGGTCGAACGACCCGCACAGTTTGCCCCAATTGCGACAGTCCCTCCGATGTTTGATGACTTTGGAGTGGCCCGCGAGACCAGAGGGATTCACGGTGGAAAACACCATCGTGACTGGCAGCCCGAGTGACGATCTGTCCGTGGGGAGTTCGTTGTGCGCGCTGCGGTTCCCGTACGCGGCACTTCGATTCATTCGGCACAATCACAGTGCAGGGGCACAGCGTCTGCGGGCGCGGTGCCACTTGGATCTGGCGCATCGTGTCGCGGGCCAATCTGCTTCCGGCTCAGTGCTGGATCAATACCGAGCAGTCATTCACACGCGAGAGATCTTGCGACACTTGCCACCAGATTCTGAGGAAGCGATCCGCCTGGAACGAGGACTTCGGGGTTTGGATAGGTATCGCCTGGTCGACTCTCCCGGGATGAATCCCGTCGAGCAACAACTGAGGACGGCACTGCTCACGGGCCAGACCGAAGCAGTTCTGCCGCTGCTCCAGCAGATCGGAGAGCCGCTCCAGAGTTATTACCACGCGCTGGCGGATGCCCCTCATCGCCCGGTGGAAGAGGTCTGCACGGCACTCCAGACTGCTATCACTGACATGTCCGATCGTGCCTCGACAGACACGCGATCCGAAGCCCACTTCTATCTCGGGTGTGCCGCCATCGAAGCGGGCGAATCCCGATTGGCGATCCAAGCGCTGCAAGCCAGCGTCACTCTGGCACCCAATCTCCCATTTCGGGAGATTCGAAATTTATACTTGAGGCAACTGGTCCGATAACGGGACCGCATGAGCGCTCAGCCACGCGGAGAGTCGTTGTGCGTCCGAGATTTGGGCGACGTACTCGCAACACTCGACACGTGGGCCACGTCGTCGCACGTCTCAGACTCACATCCGCGCGTCTGTCTCAAGTCGAAAGGGGGCTTGGCTCCGCGACTGCCACGAACTTCTTTCGCCCGTCCAACAAGCAGCTCACATTCACATCCCCGAGCACGTTGATCGTCGTTCGGCAGCGGTCGAGGAACCAATCGACGGTCAGTAGTAGAGCGATATAGTCAGTGGGGAGCTTCACAGCAGTGAAGACGAGCGTCATGGTGACCAGCCCGGCCTCGGGGATTCCAGCAGCACCGACAGAGGCCACGATAGACGTGAGGACCACGAGGAGCTGATCACTGAGGCTCAGGTGGATGCCAAGTAATTGGGCCACGAACAGGGCAGACATCGCCTCATAGAGGGCCGTCCCGTCGTTGTTAAAGTTGGCCCCGACGAGCGAGCCCAGGCTGGCGGACTCTTCGCGGACGCCGACCTTGTCCTTAAGGCAGGCATAGGTGACTGGCATCGTGGCGGTCGAACTGCCGGTGGAGAAAGCCATGACGAGTGAGTCGCGCATGCCGCGTAGCACCTGCAGCGGGCGGCACCAGGAGAAGTAGCGGATGCGTAACAGATACCAAGCCGCCTGAAGCGACAGAGCCAGCAGCACGGCAACGATGAAGGCTCCCATCGAGACGAAGGGGCCAAAGCCTTCGGTTCCCACGACCTTGGCGACGATCGAGAACACGCCAATCGGGACCAGGTCGATGACCCAATGCAGTACTGTAATCAATGCCTGGTAAGCGACTTCAACGATGTCCTGGACGTTTCCGATCGCACGAGATCGTTGAGACCTCAACGCGACCCCGAACGCGCACGCGATCATGATCACGCCGATTACATTAGGCTTGTCCCCCAACGGACCGAACAGGCTCTTCGGAATGTTGTCGACAACAATCTGCACCGGGGAGATGCCTTGCGACGCCTCTTTCGCTTCTTGTTTGGGAGGTTCGGATTTGGACCACCGGCCCGGCTTCACGGTGTTCGCCACAAACAGCCCAATACAGATCGCGATCACGGTGTTCAAGAGCAGCAGCCCGCCCAGCCGCATCGCCGTC
>JANOKO010001424.1:0-3401 GCA_031419335.1 Planctomycetota bacterium | reverse complement strand
CGGATTCACCCTCATCGAACTGCTGGTCGTCATCGCGATTATCGCGGTGCTGATCGCTCTGCTGCTGCCCGCCGTGCAACAGGCACGCGAAGCGGCCCGTCGGTCGCAATGCAAGAACAACCTCAAGCAGATGGGGTTGGCCATTCACAACTACCATGACACGTACGGCTGCATCCCGATTGCCGATGTCAACGGCACATCGACTCCCATCTCGGCCCACGCCCGCTTGCTGCCCTATCTGGATCAATCCCCCCTGTACAATCTGGTCGACTTCAATGTCCCTTACAACCATGCCAACAATGTGGCTGCACGCATGACGGAACTGCAGGTCTTCCGTTGCCCGTCAGATCCAGACACGCTTCCAGCTGCGGTGGGTGGGCGGAACAACTATTACTGGAACGCGGGTTCCGGGATCGTGATGTACAACTCGGGGCTGTCCGGACAACCCCAGTCCAACGGGGTGATTTTCCACGAGCGACGAATCCGATTTGCCCACATCACTGATGGACTCAGCAATACGGCGGCCATGTCCGAGAAGTTGACCGGAGATGGTTCGAACGGACAGTCCACCGCGAAGACCGATACGTTCCAGCCGGGAACTTATCCGACCACTGCGGACGAAGCGCTGCAGCAGTGTAATGCGGTGGTCGTGACTGATCTGACGAAGCAAGGGTACTCGAATGTCGGTGGGCCGTGGTTGCAGCAGTATCACTCGACGAACCAGTACAACCATGTGTTGCCACCCAACGGTCGGTCATGCATGTTCCCGCCGGGACGCATTGCCACGACCGCCAACAGCCAGCACACCGGGGGCATTCAGACCCTGTTGTGTGATGGTTCGGTGAGATTCATTTCGGAGAACCTTCATCTTGGGACGTGGCGAAACCTGGGAAGCATCAACGGAGGAGAAGTGCTGGGCGAGTTCTAGCAACGTGTTGCCAGTGTCTCGTGGCACGGGCAACGCGCCCGTGCCCTCTTTGACAACAGGCCGTGACGACATTTACTGCGTCGCCATCCCTTCACTTCGCCTGGAACCCGTTCGATGCTCCCCACGCGTGCGACACTCGGTGTCGGTCTGCTCTCTTTGCTCCTGGCGACTTTCACAGGCTGCGAGGGGGGAACTCCCAGCTTTGCGCTGGACTCCGATGTTGCCCATGCCGCGTTGGAGAAAGCCATGCAGGCATGGGTCGATGGCCAGAAGCCGATCGATCTCCAGCCCGAGATTATCGTCGGCGACACCGACTGGAACAACGGACTGAAGCTGGTGTCGTACGAGATACTGATCCGAGAGGAAACCACGGACGGATCGAACCTTCACATTCCCGTGAAGCGGAGATTTCAGTCCCGCGGCAAACACTCGGAATCGCAAGTGGCCTACATCGTCGGCACCTCGCCGGTGGTGACGATCTTCCCGCAATAGCGGTTCTGTAGCCCGGACCCGCTGGTCCGGGCGGAACATAGGCGTCCGATCTAATTCCGATCCCCAGTCCCCTCTATCCCGTAACAGAGAATCCTCATGCTCAAACGTACGTTGGCAGCCGCTCTGATTGTCGTGTCATGCAGCTCCCTGCTGTTGGCTGAAGAGGCCGTACCGACCGCTCGCCCGATTCCCCTCACTCGTGATGAGATGAAGCGGATGCTGGAGGACTTGAAGTCGAGGTCCATTCGGATTCCACTTCCCGAACTCACTGACACGGATCGCGAGGCTCTTGGCGAACGAGCCGACAGCTACGAGGCTCGCCTGCGGTATCACTACCTGCCTGCGGGCGAAGGCTCGGTGTTCGGAGGTCGCCCTCCAGGTGGCGGCGGAGCAGCGGGTGGAGTACCTCGGCCTCCCCGCAGTGATGCTCCGGGTGCTGCCACTCCCGCACGCGACTTCACTCGCAACGGCGATGAAAACATGACGCTCAGCTACTCCTTCAAGACCATGCTCTTTTGGATCGTCGCCCGCACCAACAACTGCCAATACTGCCTCGGCCACCAGGAACAGAAACTCTCCGCAGCTGGGATGACTGAGGAACAGATCGCCGCTCTCGACTTCGACTGGAAACGGTTTACCCCGGCGGAACAAGCCGCGTTCGCATATGCCCGCAAGATCACGTATTCGCCACACGAACTGTGCGATACCGACATCGACGCACTGCGCCAGCACTACACCGACGCGCAGATCCTGGAGATGACGATGTCAACGGCGGGGAACAACTCCATCAATCGCTGGAAGGAGGGAGCTGGGATTCCTCAATCTCAATCAGGGGCCAGCTTCTTTCGTCGAGCGGAGAATCTGCCCAAGGACCGGCCAGTCCCCAACGAGAGCTTCCTCACTCCGACTCCCGCAGAGTTCACCAAGTCGCTCTCTCAAGTAGTGCCTGTTTCGCTCGACGCTGCGGGAGTTCCCTCGCAGATTGCGATCAGCACGCGCCCCGCATTGGAGACGCGAGCCGAGGTCGAAGCCGCGCTGCAAGCCGCCCGCACACGCAAGTCGCGGCTGCCGCTTCAAACCGAAGAAGACGTTCGCAAGGTGTGGTCCGCTGACATCCCCGCAGGACCGGCTCCGAACTGGATGCGATTGCTGGCACTGTTCCCCAACGAGGGACGCGGTCGGCTCAACAGCTTGCAAGCCATAACCACAGAACGCGGCGATCTGTCCTTAGTCGTCAAGGCTCAGGTTAGCTGGATCATCGCCCGTCAGGATCGTGCTTGGTACGCCGCCGGGGGCGCTCAAGCCCAGTTGCGAAAGCTCGGGCAAACGGATGAGCAGGTGTTTGCTCTCGATGGTGATTGGCACGGGTTCACCGCTGAAGAAAGAGCGCTGTTCAGGTTCGCCCGTGACCTCGCCATGTCACCCATCGCACTGACCGATGCGGATGTGGCCGAAGCTCTCGAACTTGCTGGCCCCCGTAAGGTCGTGCAACTGGTGAATTTCACAACGAGCCGGGCCTACTTCGACCGCGTGACCGAAGCAGCGGGTTTGCCTTTGGACGAGTGACCCTGAAGCCAAACACGCAGGGAGGAATCCAGTGGACAAGAATGCACTTTCTCGAAAGATGCTGGGATTCGCAGCGTGCCTCGTCGTCATTGAACTGTGGATTGGACTCAGCATCCAGCGTGAGACTCCAAAGCCGGATGGCCTGGACCACGAGACCAGTCGACAACAGGCTTGCATCAAGCTCAACAACCAGACGATTTCGTCCGAGCCACACTGAAAGGGATTCTCAGCATGAGCCGTATGATTTTCATCATCCTGCGGCCACGGACGAGTGTCGGATGGCGGTCCCTTCAGTTCGCCTGGCGACTCCACTGTGCTACCCTGACCCCAACACTCTCCGAGTGTGCGGTCTGCGGAGACGAACATGAGTCGGTCAGGCAATCCATCGGGACAGAGCCACAGGCGTTGGCTGGTG
>JANOKO010001423.1:0-5695 GCA_031419335.1 Planctomycetota bacterium | reverse complement strand
CTCGGTGCAGCCTGAGCCAGCGCCCTACTGCGATTTTTTCTCTTCGGAAACTTCCGTATGGAAATCCTTGACTTTCTGCGGGTTGAGGTGTTCGGTGGCTATCTCGCTGATCTGCTTACACATCCCCAGAATGCGGGACTCTTGTGATTTGTCTTTGTTGCGCCTGGCCGTCTGCACAGCCGGGTTCTTCAGGGCTTCGATCCTGAGTAGGAACTGCTCCAGGGTGGGTAGCGAGTCGACCTGCTGTTCCAGGTCGGTGACGAGTACCCAGTTGGCTTTCTTACTCGCCCCACGGGCACGGGCCATTAACACTTCACGGCGAGCCACCAGATCGACCAGTTCGCTCTGCAAGAGTTCCGTTTCCGCTTCCACGTTGAGACGCGGGGCATCATCGGGAGCTTCCAGAACCAGACGTTCCACATAGCCCGGTATCAGAGGAGCCTTGGCCAGGGAGGCCGCACCACTATACACAATCAGATACCGAATCGGTTTTACGGGGTCCGCAGGGAGGACCACCATGCCGTTTCGATCGGTCCGCATGGTGATGCGATCCGGCACCTTGTCGTCCTTGGTCTCCAGTCGATCAAGCACCTCAACCCGGTAGCCAGCCATGGGAGATTGAGGTTTCCCTCGCGGGATCACTTGCAACCGAGTGAGAGGGTAGGTGGGGCGTATTTTCAGACCCAACATCTCGATTCGGCGTCGGCTTCCGGCCAAGGGGGCCTTGAATGCTGACACGATCGTTCCCCGCATGTAACCCAACTCCACTTGGTCGATTCGAATCATCGTCCAGGGGATGACCTGGATCCGCTTGAATTCGCGATTTTTCCCCAGGTGGCGCATGAAGCCCGACACATGGTCGCCCACGACGAATGGAGCCAAGCGGAGATCTGGCGGGACAAACACGCCGCCTTTGATTCGCAATTCGGCTTTGTTGTCCACAACCGATTCGATAGACACCAGCGGACGGAACAGGTTGAACACCAATTCTGTGGCCAAGGCGGCGATCAATCGGCGATCGTACGTCTTACGCTCCTGAATGGGAGTCACGGTCTGAGATGCTCGGTCCCATTCCACACCAGAGAGTCGATATTCTGTTCCCTCCCGATCCAGAGTCAACGCAAATTGCTTCTCCACCAACGTCGATTCATGGGCCAGAGTCCAAGACGCAGCTGTCCGTTGGGCCAGCATCGAGCGGCTTAAAGGTTCGCCCCCGGGAGCCACTTCCACACGGCTCTGCCACCAAACTCCAATCCGTGATTCCACAAGACTACGCAGTTGATCGACGATCCTCTGAGTGTCACGATCTGAGACTCCGATGCCAGGGTCGACCCCGAGTGAGATCGAGACGTGGTAGATCTGCTGGTCGTACGGAATGATGATAGGCTTGGGAGCCACGACTGGCTTCTTGAGTTCAGTGGCAGGCGAGACTGCGGGTGCCGCCGGAACCGTGACCGCTGGTGTCCCTGCTTCTTGAGCCCACATGGCCGTGGGAGCGGACAGCACGTGCAGCCCAGCACCCAGAATCACAGCGTAGACAATCCCGCGAGCAAGTGACCCATTCATGGCGAATTCTCCACCAAACACATGACCTGCCATCCCATTGATATGAAGCCCTAGGAACCCCTCGGGGACTACTGTCCCGGAAGCCAGGCTTCCAACGTCCAGCGATCGACCGAGTCGTAGCAGTGAACCGGTTTGGGGGGGAAGCCCCGCACGTTCTTCCGGATGACGACGTAATTGTCCACTTCAAACAGGGGTAAGTAGGCCGCCTCCACCGACAGGCGGCGATGCAGCTCTTGCGACTGAGACACCACACGGGACCAGTCAGCCGTCCGGTCCAATTCCATGAGTTGTTGTCGCAGCCAATCCGGCTTCTGGAGCAGGTCCACCAAATTGGCTCGAGGGTTCAGGGTCACAATCGGCCACCAGTCCACCACCGGCTCCGGCAAAATCCCCACACGGTAAATCAGATCGTATTTCGCCTGAGGCCCTTCTTCGTCGGGCACCAATTCCACGTTGATTCCGATTCGCTTCCAACTACGGATCATGGATTGTGCGGCTGCCCGTTCCGTGACTGCGGGAGGAGCGACCATACGCAGCGTGGGGAGCTGCTTTCCCTGGGGATCAAGATTGCGAGTTGCGGCGACAGTCATGGCAAGCGCCGCAGACAAATCGGTTTGCAGCGGTCGTGCAAGCAGGCTATTGCCATAGCTCTCTCGCGGAAAAGGCGATTCAATCAGTCGACCATGTGCGGATGCGGAATCACGCAGGATCGAGTCTCGCAAGAGTTTTTCCCGGTCGAGACTATATGCCAGTGCCCGGCGGAGTTCACGGCTCTTCCCCGCAGGACCATCGGGATGAAACAGGATCAGGTGTGTCGTCGGGACTGCGTAAGGCAGGATAAAGAAATCGTTGACGACCGACTCATCCGCCTGCAACCGTCGCACATGCCAGTCGGGCAGGTCGGGGGCCATCGAAATCTCGCCCCGCAGCAGGGCCTGCACAATACGATCATGACTGGGATATTTGTGTTCGACGATCTCAGCAGTGTGATAGAGTTGGAGTCCGGCGGGCTCTGAGCGGGCACGTCGGAAGCTGGACCGATCCTCGCCGGGGATGTTCTTAAAACCCGTGCCTCCCTCAGCTTCACTGAGGCTGGCAGGTGGATAGATGCCGGTGAACACTGCTTCAATCCGTGCGGGCACGCGATCGAAGGTGATCGTAAATTCGGTGGGTGTCTGGACCTCAATCGAGCGGATCAATCCGGCAAGACGCTCGTCAAACTCGGAGTTCTCCGGATTCGTTCGGTCCAGCAGCATCTGCACCACAGTCGGAGCATCGAGTAAGGGTTGAGATTCCCAGGGCTGGCGGTTTTGTTTGAGTTCGAACCGCATGCGCCGGCCCAGATCCATCGGCTCCCACTCGTTGAAGAATCGGGTGCGGTACTGGGCGGTGCCGCTCTGCATCCGATCGAGAGAGAACAGCGGGATCCGGTGTAAATTCTCCTCCCGCAGTTCGGCATCCACCGGGATGGGATAAGAGCTGTCCTCCCCAGTGAGTCGAACCACGCCCACATGCAAGCGCTGGTAACGCTCGACGAGTGGCTTATGCCGGGACTTCAGGTTTTTGAGTTTCGGCCACATCACCGCCGCCTGCTCAGCCAGCGCCGGAGCTTCTTCAAACTTCCCGGACTTAAAAGCCTCTTCGGCGCGAGTGAGTCGATCGAGACAGCGCTGCTCCAGCCCATTGGAAATCGTGGCGACCTGAGTATTCTCCGGATACAGCGAGCGCAAGCGTTCCAGGTGGTGATGAGCCTGGGGGTAGTCTTCCTGCTCCGCAGCATCCAGCGCCAGTGTTTGCAACACGTTGCCGATCTGGTCGCTGGCCCCCGGAAAATCTTTCTTCAGCGAATAGAGTTCTTCCAAGGGAACCAAAGCATCTTCCAGCCGACCGGCATCCATGCGGATCTTCGCGTCTGCCATCAGCAGTCCTCCCCGCTTGTCGACCAGGCCGGGCCAGTCGGGGACGTTCTCCAACATCCAGTTCAGGAACTCCAGCGCCACGTCAATGTTCCCCTCCTGGGCCAGCATCTCCATGCGCTGCATCATCAGATCTTCGTGATGAATGACCTGACGAATCTGTGTGAGTGGAATCCGGTATTCCGGGGCATCTTTTCCCTCCGGGACGGTGACGTAAAGGAAGTTTAACTCCAGCAATTCCTCTTCATATTTGTCGAGATCATCCCCCTTCAGACCACCCCGCTGTTTCAGTTTCGCCGCATGCGCAGCTTGCTGTTTGCCAATCGTATCCGGGCGAGGGGCCAGCGATTCCACCACCAGTACCCGATCGCTCACTAACACGACCCAGTCGCGCAGCGGGCCGTTGATGAGAGCGGCTGCTTCGGGAACCTCCATCTCATCGAATTTCGGCAGGTCACTTTCCGCCTTGGTGGACGGTGCCGCTACGGGATCATCTGGGGGAGTTTCTCCCACCGGTGCTTCCGCTGCGGGTGCCTCCGCGGGTGGGGCTTGAGCGGGCGCAGCCTCTTGGGCCGATACAGCGGCCGTCAGCACGCCCCAAGCCATCAGCGTGAAGTACCCGATTGTGATCCATCTCCCGACCATCGGGAACCGCCTTCCTAAAAAACACCACAGGACACACAAACCAAACGACTTCGCTGGACACTACTTCACTGGACACTACTTCGCTGGGGGGGCAGTCAAGGGAACCAAGCTCCCGTCCCATGTCAGCACGAACGGCTGGGTTCCCAACTTCAGAGGACCAGAGTCCAAACTACCAGAAGCCGACTGCTCGGAGATCAACTCTCCAGTGTCCGGCTTCACCCGCATGACCAACCCGCTCTCGAATGCCAGCACCAATGCCCCATCTATCATCGCGGGCTGTCCAGCCAATGTGGAGCCCGCAAGCTTGAGCGTCCACTTGGGGGTCAGCTCCGCATTCGCATTCAAGCAGTGCAATTCCGCGTGGCCGGTTTCCACGAGTACGCCCGCATCAGTGACATAGGCGGACCCACTCGCGGCTGCCTCCAACTTGCGGCGTCCCAGCGGCTCAAACTTGGCCGCATCAAACAGGAGGACATCCCCCGTCGAGCAGGCGACGGCAAACTGACCGTTGTGCATGGCCAACTTTCCGACATGAGGACCGGGCAGTGCTTGGCGGGCGACTTCAGCCAGGTGCGGCTTTGGATTCTGCTCGAGGCGGATTTGCAGAAGCTCTCCGGCCTCCGTGAGTCCCAGAAGAGTCTTGTCATCCACCGTAAAGACCTGTTTCCAGGTCGGAGGAGCATCTCCGCTGGGAAACTGGAAATCCTGGATGATCGTGTCCGCCTGGCCCGTACGAGCCACATGCAGCTTACCGAGAATGGGAACTACGATTCGTTTTCCCAGCGGCACCGGAGCGGCTTGCGGATTCGACGGCAGTGTCCCCTGGCGCTCGATCTGACCCAGTCGGTTGATGATCCAGATACGCGGCTCAGGATCACCACAGACAACCGCAATTTGAGTTTCCGGCAACGCACACGCCTGCAAGGGGACGGCCGTCTCATCGTTAATGGGGAGCCGAATTGCCGCTTCGGCCTGGAACCCAGGCTGCAGCAATTCGGCGGCTGTGACTCGAAACGATGCTCCGCCTTCATTGACGGCCAACAGGGAGGCAGACTCCCCTTCGAACGTGGCAACTGCCAAGAGGCGGGCTCCGACAATGACCTGCCACTCGCTGGTGAGCGAATCTCGCTCCGTTTGTGTCAACGTGACCGCGTCGGTGTAGGGGCGACGCCGAGCGTTGAAGAGCAAGCCCCCCTGGTGCTGATTGGGCTGCGAGGAGAGTCCCAGAGCGACAACCTTCGGGTCGGCCTGGATGGAGTCCGTTGTGAGTTGCAGGCGGCGCAATGCACTACTCGACATCCAGACCTGTCGCTCGGGACCGGGTGTCAGGTAGATCGGGCTTCCCTTGGCACCTTGCACCTGGAAGGTGGGGCCGATCGTCAGTGCTGATTCTTCGGGAGTGTCAGAAACCGAGAATGCACTGACCCGTTCGACGGTCGACGGGACAAACAGATCGCGCCCGCGAATCACAGCTTGGTCGACCACCATCCCCTCGATTTTGCCGGATCCAGCGAGGAGCAGATTCGGCTTGTCGCCATCGCGTTTGACCAGATGCAGGGTCGAACTGC
>JANOKO010001422.1:0-3992 GCA_031419335.1 Planctomycetota bacterium | reverse complement strand
TCCCCTGCACGTTGCCGCCGAGGTACACGGTGTACTTGCCGCGAGCCTTGCCGACCAGACCGATGTCGGGCGTGTACGGCCGCGCGCAGCCATTGGGGCAGCCGGTCATGTGGACCGAGATTCGTTCGGACAGCAGCCCGTGCTTGGCCATCTCGACTTCGAGGGCGTCCATCACGGTCGGCATCACGCGCTCGGCTTCGGTGACCGCCAAACCGCAGGTCGGGTAGGCTGGGCAGGCGATCGAGTACCGCCGGGCCAACGTCAGCTCCTCGGCCCGCTTGCAGCCGTGCTCGGTCAGGATGCGGTCGATGTCGGCCCGGTCCTTCGGGTCCACATCGCACAGGATCACCCCTTGGAGTGCCGTCAGCCGCGTCTCCATCCCGTACTTGCCGAGCAGCACGCGGAACATCTTCTTGAGTTGCAGCGGGCCTTCGTCCTTGAGGCGACCGTTCTCGATATTGATCCCCAGGAACAGCTTCCCGTCCCCCTGCTCATGCCAGCCGATGTGGTCGTCGACATCGGTGACATCGACCGCGCGGGGGCCGGGGAGGGGGAAGCCGCAATACTCTTCGACCTTGGCCTTAAACCAGGGCAACCCCTGCTCGTGGATCAGGTACTTGAGCCGGGCCTGCTTGCGGTCGGTGCGGTTGCCGAAGTCACGCTGCACCTTGACCACCGCTTCGCCAACGGGGATCGCTTGCTCGGGAGTGATGAACGCCATCTGCTTCGCGAGAGCTGGGAACGTCGTCTTCTTGGCCGGGGTCATCCCCATGCCGCCGCCGACGAGCAGGTTGTAACCGACAATCTTCTCGTTCTCGACGACTGCGAGATACCCCATGTCCTGGGTATAGATGTCGATGCAGTTGTCCTCGGGGAGGGCGATGCCGATCTTGAACTTGCGAGGCAGGTAGGTCGCCCCGTAGATCGGCTCGCTCTCGGGCCCGCTGCTGTGGACCAGCTCACTCGACTCGCCGTCCTTCAACCATATTTCGTAGTAAGCGTTCGAGCGCGGGCGGAAGTGTTCGGCCAACTGATCCGAGAGCAATTGCATCTCGGCGAATGCGGGCTTGTTCTTGATCGGAGCGGGGCAGGCCATCACATTGCGGCACACATCTCCACACGCGGCGAGTGTCGTGAGCTTGGCCGCGCTGATGCCGCGAATGGCGTCCTTGAGGTTCGTCTTCACGACCCCGTGCAGTTGGAATCCCTGGCGGTCGGTAATGCGAAGCGAGCCGTCTCCGTACTGGTCGCACAGGTCGAGTTCGGCCAGGAACTGAGCGGCGGAGACCTTCCCTCCCGGCACGCGGGTGCGGACCATGAAGCTGTAGACCTTCTCGCCGCCGCGATGATCGCGGTCGTCCTGCTGATAGGTGCCGTGGGTCTTCAGGAGGTTGGCACTCTCTTCGGAGACGCTGGGGACGCTGACATCGGCCATTTCTTGAGCGATGGTGCCACGGAGGAAGTTGCTCGTGAGCTTGAGTTCCTCGATCTTGCTGGGGTTGCCTTTGTCAGCCATGGGAGATGCGATTTCGGTCGGTGTGCGGGGAGTGTCTGTGCCATGAAGTGTAGGGGGGAGCGGGTGAGGGACTCAATGGCGGGTGGAATCGCTCCGGCAACTCGCTGTCTGATGGCGAGGCACAAAGCAACCCTGGGGGGAGACGCCCCGGCCCCGAATCATCAACTGGCAACTCCGATTCCATCCGGGCTGCTCCGTGCCCACAGGCATTCGGTCGAAGCAGCTCATACCAGACCCCGGACTCAGGTGGGAGTGATTCCAGGAGTTGCACTCCCCGTCCCTGGTGTTGTTTTCGAAATCGGCTTGATGATCGAAATCGGCACCTTAATCGTGGAGGTGTGCCGCAGCCCCTCGGCCAGCAGCCTGGTCAGTTCTTCCGTGCTGGCCCGGATCGAGATTACGGCTTGAGCGAAGTTCGTATGTGTCGAGGCGAGTGGCGCATCGAGCGCAAACTTCTCGACTGCCCGTTGCAACTCCGGCAGCTTCTTGTCGAGCATCTTGAAGTATTCCGCAGGGTCTGTGACGCGCGGTTCGACCGCCCGAGACAGATCGAACACCGCCCGGACAATCCCCATGAGTTCGGGAAAGTCTTCGACCTCGGTTGAGTGCTTGACGAAGGTGCGAACCATCCACGCATGGGCGAGGACGATTTGGCAGCGGCTGACAAGTTCGGGAGGGGTGATCATGAGGATGAAGGATGAAGGATGAGAGTGGGAAGGCTTCGTCCGCAACCCCGCGCGACTTTACCAAACGACCTCCTGCTCCCCTCTCCCCCTGGGAGAGGGGCTGGGGGTGAGGGCCGCCTGCCATCAGACTCCCACTGGGATGCGGTGTGGCCAGACCTCCGAAGTCTCGGAAGACTTCGGAGGTCTTCGCGGTCTGGTTGCGAGACATCTCGCGCTCAACCCTCAACAATCCCCCGCCCCTCTCCCGAAGAGGTTGGGTGAGTCGTCGGACTCGTCTGAGGTGGCCCATCCGCGAATCATCGCCCCCTGGTTCAGCGGCGATACCACATCGATCTGCCAGTGCTGCCGACCACTGCGGTTGAGAATCTCCTGGCGAAGATCGATCGCGGTTGCCTCAGACGAAGCGAAAGAGACCACGGTTGGTCCCCATGAGGACTGCACGAACCGCTGTCCCAGTTCTGGCCACTCGCAATCGAGTTCACGCACTCGCGGGTCAGAGAACGCTCCACCCTGAACCGGAGCGAAGTAATCCCCGATAGCCCGCCCATACTCCGCGATCGCGGACCCGAAGGCGAGGCAGTCGCCGGATTGCAGAGCGGGAAGGATCTCCATGAGTGACAACCGACAGAGACGATCCGTGAGCGCGGGTGCCATCGGCGGAAGGGCCTCAAACGCGGCCAGTTCTTTGGTCCCATGCAGTCCCGATCTCGAATCACGCGAGCGTAGGATCACGACCCTCCACGCCTCTGGAACGGGCTGTCGCACGGCCAATTCACCGAGAGTGCCCTGCCCCTTCTGGCCCGCATCGACCAGGAAACCACCCTGCTCAAACCCGTACAAACCGATCGCTGACCGACGCCCTCGTCCACAGCGTCTGGCGATCTCAGTGAGAGTTGGCCAGGGGGCCGGTTCACGTCGAGCCAGGACGGACGCCACCGCGAGGCTCAATTGTGTTCCGGTTCCGAATCCGGCATGCGCCACAGGCGGGGAGGTGAATTCCCATGAGAGAGGGCTGTGGGGGTCGATGACGGACCCGCTGGAATCATGGTTCGCAACAGCCTCTCGCAGCCTGCGTATTCGCTCGCTGGTCTCGTGCGAACATCCGACATAACGCTCTGAGGAGTGCTCGACCGCTCGGAAGGCAATTCCAGGGTCGGACACCATCAGGCCGATACCGCCGAAGCAACGCCCGGCTTTCGCACCACTCGCGAGCGGGCCAAAGTGCAAGCGTGCTCCGGTACGAACCTCAATCTCGCGCGGCATCCGGCGACTTCTCCAACGGAACAAAGGCAGGCGGCGGTGGTGGCGTCCTCGACGATGCAGGCAGCGGCTTCGCTTGCCGCAAGTGTTGACCCAATTCCAGCCGCTGGCGCTGAGCACCCAACCGAATGGCGATCCCATCCGAGTCGATGGAGTCGACTACGAACTCGATCTCCGACGCCTTCACCGTGTCACCCACATGAAGTTCGATCTTTGTGTTGGCTAATCGATCATGCAGCCAGGCCATCCGGCTGTCCCCCTTGTCCACGACGGCGGTCAGAAACGTCAACTGAGCGTGATCGTCGTCTAGTTGCCCTTTGACCTCGAGTGTGGCGACCTGTGCTGGGGATCCGTTGTCGGTGGCCGTCACCTGGAATGCTAAGGGAGCCGCTTCGACAGTTTCAGCGGAGGTCCAGCTGATCGTGCCGTTGCTCGCATCGATCACCATCCCAGCTGGCACCTGTCCTGCCAGGGCGAAGTTCAGCTTGGTGTCGGGGTCTTCATCTTTCGCGACGACTCGGAACGTCAGA
>JANOKO010001421.1:0-1048 GCA_031419335.1 Planctomycetota bacterium | reverse complement strand
GTGATTCGACCTTGAGGTTGGCGGTTCCCTCCACTTGCTTCATGGCCGCTTCGACTTCTTTCGCCTTGGCTCGCAATGTGGCCAAGTCAGGACCATAGATGCGGACCACAATGCTGGAACTCGTCCCGGTGAGAACCTCTTTGACTCGCTCGCGCAGAAACGTCAATAGATCCCGCTTTAGGCCAGGGTAGCCATCGACTGCCGTTTGAATCTTGTCGACGGTCTCTTGGTAATCCACATCCTTGTCGATGCTGATCCACAGCTCGGTAAAGTTCGGCCCGTAGACTTCGTCGCCCCCTTCCGCGCGACCGATGTGGCTGCCGAAGTTGCGGACGCCGGGGATCGCCCGCAGCTCCTTACTCGCGAGGATTGTGATGCGGTCCATGGCCTCGATCGAGGTGCCGGGCCGTTCGACAAAGTGCATGAGAAAGTCGGTCTCCTGGAAGTTCGGCAGGAACCCCTGGCCGAGGCTGTTGTAGAGCCAGCCTGTCGCGGCAAACGTGACGATCAGAAACGCGATGGTCGACTTCGGTCGAATCGTGAACCACGGCAACACTCTTTGGTAGGGCCATTTCAACCATCGACTGAGCGGCGGCTCGCGCGTGGCTTTCCCTTCACTCGGCAGGATCAACAGCGACAACGCGGGCGTGACCACCAGAGCAACTAATAGTGAGGCCACAATCGCCAGCACATACCCGATGGCCAGCGGACGGAAGAACGCTCCCGGCAGACCTTCGAGAAAGAAGACCGGCAGAAAGACCAGGACGATGATGACTGTGGCATAGACGACGGCGCTGCGGACCTCGAGCGACGCTTCGAGGACCACTCGAAACGCCGACTTCGGTTTTTCAAGCCCCTTGTTCAATCGTAAGCGGCGGACGATGTTCTCGACATCGATAATCGCGTCATCGACAACCTCGCCGACCGCGATCGCCAGGCCGGCGAGGATCATCGTGTTGAGTGTCATGCCCATGTGAACCATGATGATGACCGCACTGACGATCGATGAGCGGATGGATCGCATCCGATCCGCCGCCACGGCCGCGCC
>JANOKO010001420.1:0-5073 GCA_031419335.1 Planctomycetota bacterium | reverse complement strand
TGCTGCGTCTGGCCGCCGACCGCTTCGACCTGGCCGGTCTTGGGATGGAACCGGATATCGCGCCGCGAGGTCTGGACTACTTCACCCGTCTTCAATGATTTCACCTCATCCGTCGAATCGCCGGCAGCCAAATAAATCCAGCCGTCGAGCCCGCGCTCGAAGCCGTTGATGCGGTGCTGCGGATTGGCATCGATAAACCCTTCGAGCCAAGGCGTGACTTCATTGGCGGTCCCATCTCCATCCGTGTCGCGCGCAAACGAGACATGCGGCGCGGCACTGACCCACGCTCCGTCCTTCCACGGCAGCACGCCGGTCACGTACCGCACCATGTCCATGAAGGTCACTGCAGAGTCATACCGTCCATCTCCGTTGTCATCGGTCAGCACGCGAATCCGCCCGCCGGGTTCGCCCTTCCCATCCATCCCCAGCGGGTAGTCCCGCATCTCGACCACCCACAGCTTCCCATCGGGAGCGACCGCGAAGTTGACCGGGTCAACGATCAGCGGCTCGGCAGCCACGACTTCGATCTCGTATCCCTCGGGAAGGGCGAAGGTCTTCAGCGCCTCCTCGACTGATAAGGCCCGGTCGGGAGTCTTGTCGTTGTAGAGTTCATGAATCCGCCGGAAGATGACCTCCTCGGTCCCTTCTGACCAGCGGCCCGGCAGGTTGTAGTAGATCATCGATTCATCGACTTCATAGCCCCCCTCAGCCCGCATCCGCTCGCTGGAGACATAGCCGAAGACATCGTCGCAGTACGCACTGACCCAAGTGGCTGCGGGCAACTCCTTGCGAATGCGCAGGGCATAATCGGCGACGACTTCCCCGCCGAGAAAGACCATCGCGAACTGGTCTCCAAAACGCCACACATGAATCGGCATCGGGTATGTCTCGGGCAACCGGCCTTTACGGGCTAGCGTGTCGAGCATGTGCTCCGCATGGCGGCGGACTTGCGGCTGGGTGCTGGTGAGCTGCTTTTTCAGGTCGTCCGCACTGGGCCGCTCGGGGGCGATCCCCGCGAAGCCGAACGTCGATTGCAGGGTGGCCGTGACCTCGTTCGACTGGGCAGTGAGCTGCTTCCCGACGGCCACGGCGAGTTCGTGGCCGTTGCGTTTCGAGGACTCCAACTGGTCATCGTTTCGATTGGGGTTGGCATCTGCTCCGCACCCGATCACTGAGAACGCCAGCATCCCCGGATGAACGGCCTCCAGTTCGGTAGCCGCATACCCCGCCCAATCGCCGTTCACCCGGTTATGTTGCGGGCCAAACGTCGTGCAGTGGCAGGCATAGTTAAACAGCACCGCGCGGGTTGTTTTTCCATCCTTCGAGAGAACCTTCAAACAGGGAACTGTGTGGTCCGTCACTCCCTGCGGATTCCCCCCGAACCCGATCCACTTGCCATCCTTCATGGCGCGGCGGTTGTGGGCAAATGTCGCCTCGCCGATGCTCACCGAGAGCTTCGCCGGGGCGAGGTCCGTGATCGCCAGCCCCACAGCTTCCACAACACGATCGCGAACCAAGTTTGTATAGGCAGCGGTCTTGGCCAGCTCCTCCGCTGACTGCGGCACGCCATACAAGTTGTCCAGCCCGCGTGTCAGTTGCGGAGCGGTGTGCGAGTGCGTCCCGCTGATCACCAGATCGGCCCGCTCGATGCCGTGCTGGTCCTTGAGCAACCGCCCGATCTCGACGGTCAGATCGCCTGGGAATCCGATCGTGTCGACCGACACCAGAACCCGTATGGGTCCAGTGCCTTCGCGAAGGACCATCGCCCGAGCGTACAGCGGCGTGTCGATTGACTCGTAAGCTGTCGAACGAGCTGCGTACCCCGAGAGCCGAATCGGCTCGGTCGGCGTGACCTCGGTCCGGGCCATTCCGGCTAGGAATTCGGATGCCTCGGCTCCACCCCCGATGAAGACCGCCAAACCACACAAAAAGACGCTCAATCGACGCATGGCAAACTCTCTGGAGAGGGGGACCAGGGTCCACGGGACACGCGAACGGAGTCTGCCAAATCTAGGAGAGAACTGAAAGGGTCGCCCAGATGCCTGTGACCGCTCAACAGTTTTTTCGGACCTTTCCACGTTTTGCTTCGATGTCATCGCACGGCTCGCTTGGCATCTGTGCCCGACATTCGTAAAGTGGTCCAGATTTTGCCCCACGGCTCCCTCGTTGAGGTTACAGCTGCGGTTTGGGGTGAAAGTCCGCGCGGAGTCGCGGAAATTGCTCATGGAACGTGCGATCTGGCACCATCCCGGCCCCTGGCGGCTCTGCGGTCTCGCGAGACTTCAGAAAACGGATGTTGAGGGTTCGCGCGGACCGGGGTGATGCAGCGGCTCCCATCTGCCTCTAGCCCCCCACCTGCCGTGCCTCGTCGTAACGACATCAAGAAGATTCTCCTCATCGGCTCCGGTCCCATCGTGATCGGACAAGCCTGTGAGTTCGACTATTCCGGGACGCAGGCGTGCAAGGCGCTGCGCGAGGAGGGGTACGAGGTCGTCCTCGTCAACTCGAACCCCGCCACGATCATGACCGATCCGACCACGGCGGACCGGACCTACGTCGAGCCGCTGACGTGGCAGTACGTGGCCAAGGTACTGGAGAAGGAGCGCCCCTGCGCGATCCTGCCTACCTTGGGCGGACAGACCGGCCTGAACATCGGGATGGACCTGCATCGGCGCGGGATTCTCGATCAGCTGAAAGTCGAAATGCTCGGGGCGAAGCCGGATGTCATTGCCAAGGCCGAGGGGCGTGAAGAATTCAAACAGGCGATGATCAAGATCGGCCTCGACGTGCTGAAGTCGCGCACGGTCCAGAATATGGACGATGCCCGGAAGGCGATCAAGGAACTCGGCCTGCCGATCATCATCCGCGCCAGCTACACCCTAGGCGGGACCGGCGGCGGCATCGCGTACAACAAAGAAGAATTTGAGGAGAAGGCCAAGAACGGCCTCGACCTCTCCCCCGTCCACGAGATCCTACTCGAAGAGTCAGTGATCGGATGGAAGGAATACGAGATGGAAGTGATGCGCGACGTAGCTGACAACGTCGTCATCATCTGCTCGATCGAGAACTTCGACCCGATGGGTGTCCATACGGGTGACTCGATCACCGTCGCCCCGATTCAAACGCTGACCGACAAGGAATATCAGCGGATGCGCGACGCCACGATCTCCGTCATGCGGGAGATCGGTGTCGAGACCGGCGGCTCGAACGTCCAGTTCGCGATCAACCCGAAGACGGGGCGAATGATCGTCATCGAGATGAATCCGCGCGTCTCGAGGTCGAGCGCGTTGGCCTCGAAGGCGACTGGATTCCCGATTGCCAAGATCGCCGCCAAGCTGGCGGTGGGGTATCGGCTGGACGAGATTCAGAACGATATCACTCGCGAAACGCTGGCTTGCTTCGAGCCGACCATCGACTACGTGGTGACCAAGATCCCGCGCTGGGCGTTCGAGAAATTCCCGGAGGCCAACTCCGAACTGACCGTGCAGATGAAGTCGGTTGGCGAGACGATGGCCATTGGCCGCACGTTCAAGGAGTCGCTGCAAAAGGCCCTGCGCGGCCTCGAAATCGGCCACTTCGGACTTGGCGGAGGAAAGAAGGATCTGTGGGGCACTGACAAGCAGCCGACGATCGGCGAGATCCGCGCGGGTCTGTCGCGACCCAACGCCGAACGCATCTTCTCCATCCGCTACGCCCTCAAGACGGGGATGTCGGTCGACGACATCTTCCAACTCACCAACATCGACCCCTGGTTCCTGCGGCACATTCGCGACCTGCTGAAGAGCGAAGTCGAGATCCAAGAGATCGGTCGGTTGTCGCACATGACCGCCGAGCAAATGCGGTACTACAAACGGCAAGGCTTCTCCGACAAGCAACTCGCGTCGTGGCTCTCGTCGACCGAGATCGATGTCCGCGCACGCCGCAAGGAACTGAAGGTCATCCCGACGTTCAAGCAGGTCGACACCTGTGCCGCCGAGTTCCCGGCCTACACGCCGTACTACTACTCGACCTATGAGCAGGAAGACGAGACCCCCGCTCGCCGCAAGTTTGCCCCCGGCGGTGTCGGCCTGCTCGAAGGCGATGGCACTCCGGTCCTCGGTCAGGAGAAACTCGTCGCCACACCGGTCAACCATCAACCCGGCACCCTGGCCCAGAAGCGGGTCATGATCCTCGGCGGCGGACCGAACCGCATCGGCCAGGGAATCGAGTTCGACTACTGCTGCTGTCACGCCTCGTTCGCCATGCGCGATCTCGGCATCCAGAGCATCATGGTCAACTCAAATCCCGAGACCGTGTCGACCGATTACGACACCTCCGACATCCTGTTCTTCGAGCCGCTGACCACCGAAGATGTCCTCAACATCTGCGACAAGCTCCAGCCCGATGGCGTCATCGTCCAGTTCGGCGGACAGACTCCGCTGAACCTCGCCAAGGGACTCGAAGCAGCGGGTGTGCCGATCATCGGCACCAGCCCCGAGATGATCGACATGGCCGAGGACCGCGAGAAGTTCACGACCCTGCTCGACGACCTCAAGCTCCACCAGCCGCCCAACGGCACCGCCTTCGTCATCAAGGAGGCCCGCCAGTCCGCCGAACGGATCGGCTACCCGGTCCTCGTCCGCCCCAGCTTTGTCCTCGGCGGACGCGGCATGGAAATCTGTTACGACGACACCCAGCTCGTCAAGTTCATGATGGAGGCGATCAACATTTCGCCCGACCATCCGGTGCTGATCGACAAGTTCCTGGAAGACGCGATTGAGGTCGATGTCGACGCCATCTCCGACGGCGAAACGACCCTCGTCGGCGGCGTGATGGAACACATCGAAGAGGCCGGGGTCCACAGCGGCGACTCGGCCTGCGCCCTGCCCCCGTTCTCGCTTTCAGCTCCCATCATTGAGGAGATCAAGCAGGCCACCTACGCCCTGGCCACTGCTTTGAACGTGCGCGGGCTGATGAACATTCAGTTCGCCGTCAAGATGAGAGACGAGAGAGGAGAGACGAGAGAGGAGAGTCAGGCAACTGACCCTCAACCCTCAACTCTCAACTCTCAACCCTACACGGTTTATGTCCTGG
>JANOKO010001419.1:0-1947 GCA_031419335.1 Planctomycetota bacterium | reverse complement strand
CTCCGTAGAGCCTATCCCCGTGACACTCCAAATCGGAGATCTGGTACTGAAGCTATTTCGAAGTGGACAGCTACGAAATCTTGTCCCGCCTGCGGACGGTCTTTCCGCATGTCCAAAGCATCTTGAAGGGAGTCAATAGTCTGCAAACCTATCACCCGCGCCTGGGTAGCAAGGGCAACGACCGCCACCCTGAGGTGCTGTCGGTTTGACGGACAGTCCAACTCCTTATTTTCTTGCGGTCGTGTGACCGGTCTGGTGGAGTTCGAACTGGTGGGGTGAGAGAGGTAACCGAGCGAGCTGTGTTTGCGTTCGAGGTTGTAGTAGGCGAGGTAGTCGCCGACTTTGTGGCGGGCTTGTCTGGTTGCCCGACCTGCATGACATGTCTGTTGTCCAAGCAGTCCTGTTGCGTGGAATTCCCTTGAAACCGTGGAGTGCTCATTGTTGCCATGTCAGTCCTCCTGTTCCATTCATGATTCTGTGAGGCCGTAGGTAGGCAACGAATCTCGTTGATTCAATGCCACTCAGGATCAACAGGATTGCTTCGGGTGAATCGATTGTGAGTCACGCCAGATGTCATAGAGTGAACTGTCGCTGTTCATGCGGTCGCCAGAATTGAGCTTGGCAATTGCTGTGTTAAGCTTCGGAGCAGTATGGCACATTGTCAATCTCCGAGATCGGGAAAGTGTGTCGCCCCATTTGTCGTTGTCTTTTGAAGGGCGTATTTGGTTCTCGTTTGTGCCGATGCATTCACCGGATCGATGGTGGTGAAAATGGCTCGACGACGAACGGTCTGGCCATTGAGATCGTTCGGGTCGAGGAATTCAATGCGAGTCGGGAGTGGCCCCCAGGCAAACCGGACACATTCATCAATGCCTCGGCTCCTGCGGAGGATTGCATAGGCCGCCTCGGGCGTCGGCGTCACAGGCTGGGCCACGATGTTCAGATCGAGTTCCAGAATAAGAACGGGGACCGGCTCAGGAGCGGCATGAGGGGGAGGATTGTCTTTGTCGTAGAGTTTTGCCGTGATCCTCAGCGTCTGACCCGGTGTCAGCTGCTCGATCCCTCTCATGTATTCCAGATCCGATTGATTCGCATCCGGCAAAGTGTTCAATGGAAAGACGATGTCTGCGCCTCCCTGCTTCTGGACGCCGTCTGAGCCGACAATATGGAAGCGGTATTTGACCCGATCGCTCAGGTCCGCTCGCGGTGTACCGATGACGGTGAAGGCCACTGTTCCACTCGGATTGTAGTCCCGTCGATCCGCGACGAGGGCGAATGTGACGGCCTGGCCTCCGATCGAGAGAGTCTTTTCTTTTCGAGCAGTCAGCGTTGTCAGTCGACGGTTGTA
The DNA here is from genome assembly GCA_031419335.1 of Planctomycetota bacterium. GTDB lineage: Bacteria > Planctomycetota > Planctomycetia > Planctomycetales > Planctomycetaceae > TH-plancto1. The sequence goes on along the minus strand of JANOKO010001419.1, from coordinate 599 downwards.
TTCCGGATCCTCCCAAGTCAGGAATCGCGGAACCAGATGAGAGGGCAACGGGTGACCCGAAACGCGAAGAGTCTGATAGGACACCTGGACGGCGTTCTTGATCTCGTTGACACTGGCGGGGACGCTGGCTGCGATCTTGACAGTGACAGGGTTACCGGGGCGAAGAGCCGCGAACGCGGACATGAGTAGCGGTGAGTTTTGGGGTTCAAAGACTCGAAACTCTCCCAGTGGAATGCCGTTCACTTGATAGGGGAATATCTTCGTCTTCTGCTCGTACACAAAGCTCGTTGCGTTGATGGTCACCGTCACGGTCACTCCCCAATCGGTAAGCGTGCTTGGCTTAGTCGGTAATCGCCGGAATTCTAGGACGAGCCGCCCGCTCCAGTTCCTGGGCAACTCGCCGAGCTGAGGGCTATTTTCAGCCACTTGAGTCAGCGCCTTTCTCAGGTCATTCGTTTTTTTCGGGTCGTTCGACAGGTCATCAAGCGTCCGGATTCGATCTATTGAAGGGGCATCCACCGTGACATGCAGTCCCGCATGCACTGCATCGCCGATTCTCGTGAACTCTGCGGTGGGGGCCTTCGACACGGCCACAGTCC
>JANOKO010001418.1:0-1338 GCA_031419335.1 Planctomycetota bacterium | reverse complement strand
GCTCATGCGAATGCTGTCCGGGGCCATGCCCATGCTCGTGGTCATGTTTCGGAGCGATGGCAGGAGCAGCCTTCCCGAAGTCCTTCGACTTCGGCAGCACCGGCACACGAGTCCCGATGGAAGCCACCGGGAACATTGTCGGACGCCCCAGCACCGTCAACCACACCAGCGGATACATCACCGAGCTGATGAACAGAAAACAACTGATCGGCACCAGATACTTCAGGCACGTCTCCATGACTTGGTCAATTCGCAGCCGGGGCAGCGTCCACCGCACCCAAATCTGCACACAGACCAGTAGACCCGACTTGGTGAGCAAGACCACCAGTCCCAACACGCGACCGGGATAGCCACCCAGGATCGAACTCAAAGCCGAGTCAATCGGGGCGATCCCCGTCCACCAGCCACCCAGGAACAACAGCACGGCCAGCGCACAAACGAAGAACATACTGGCGTATTCGGCGAGGAAGAAGAACGACCACCGCATCCCGCTATATTCGGTATGAAACCCGCCGACTAGTTCGCTCTCGGCCTCAGCCAAGTCAAACGGAGCCCGCTTGTTACTGGCCAGCGTCACGACGAAGAACACAAAGAACGCGGCGAAGGTGAACGGGCTGTGAAAGATCAGCCAGTTCGTGAACCAGCCACTCTGCATGTGGCCGATTTCGTTGAGGTTCATCGTGCCGCAGATCAGCACCGGGATCACAGCTGTGATGCCGAGCGGGACTTCGTAGCTGACCATCTGAGCGGTTTCCCGCATCCCGCCGAAGAGCGACCACTTCGAGCCGCTGGAATACCCGGCGAGGACGACGCCTAACACTTCCAGCGAGAGGACCGCCATCCCGACAAACAGTCCACAGTCGAGCGCCACTGCCACCAGACCGTCACTGAACGGCAGGAATAAGAACGAGGCAAACGAGGCCACCACCACCAAATATGGAGAGAGCCGGAACAGGAACTTGTCCGCAGTGGCCGGGGCCAGGTCTTCTTTTTGTATCAGCTTGATGCCGTCGGCCAGCGATTGCAGCCAACCGAACCGGCCTCCGCAATGCGTCGGGCCGAGCCTGTCCTGGATTCGAGCCGAAACCTTACGCTCGGCCCAGATGAAGGCAAACGCAGGTAGACCAAAGAACAGGGCTAGCATGGTGATATGAATCGCTGCCGCCGCAAACCGCAACGAATCCGGAACTTGGTCCGGATTCAAAGCAATCCATTCCTTGTCAGGGGGAAACCACCCTTCCAGGACTTCGACGATCGAGGTGGCAGCCAACGGCAGCGTCATGCAACAAATTCCGGTGGGTGTGCGGCGCGTCTTGGCACCGCTGCTCCTGATGGAAT
>JANOKO010001417.1:0-5439 GCA_031419335.1 Planctomycetota bacterium | reverse complement strand
GCAACCGCAGACACTGCGATTGGCAAGAAGTGCCCCGAGCGAAGTCGCGAAGGGTATCCGAATTGGTCCCCACTCCTCAATCTGAATGTGCGGCATGTCCTCACCCTCCCCGAATTCCAGCCCCGATCGCTTCCCCAGCTTCTGGGTCGCGTGGTCGGTCGTGCTGTTGCTGATCGTCGGATTTGAGGTCATTCGCTGGGCAAATCCCGAAACGCGAGCAGCAGCTCTGACCGGGTGGCTCTGCGGTCCAGAGGCCGACTGGCTGCCGTTTCTCCCGATCTTCCTGTCAGGATTGATGTTTTGGAAATCGGGAGACGGGAGGCGGGAGGCGGGAGTCAGCGGGGGCGGTGTTCGCGTAACCACCCATGGCCCTCAGCCCTCCTGCTTTTACCCCGCGCCAGTGACAGGGCTTCAAAACATCCTGAGTGCTTTGATCTCTTTGATACTCGGACTCCTCGGGTTCGGAGTTGCGGCCGGGACCGGCTGGGATCTGTGCGAACTGCCTCCCGCTTACCACGATGAATTCAGCTATCTGTTTCAATCGCTGACCTTTCTGGAAGGGCAGACCTCGATTCCCAGCTTCGAACCGATGCCGCAGCTGTTCGATCAGATGCACGTCTTGAACGAGGGTCGTTTCGCCAGCCGGTACTTTCCTGGAGCGGGAGCATGGTTCGCAGTGTTTCACGGAGTCGGCTCGATTTGGGGGTTGTGGATTGCACACGGGATCGTGACTACGGGGGTCTCGATCGTGGCCGGAGAGATCGCTGGCCGCACCGCACGTGTGGTCGCTGGACTGGCCGCGGCCTTCAGTCCGGGGTTGTGCCTGTTCAGTCAGCTCTATCTGGCCCATCTCCCGACGTTGGTGGGGTTGACCGTGTTCCTGATTTGGATCTTGCGACTACGGAGACTTTGCGAATACGGATACTTGCATTGCATTCTCCAAGCCCGCTTTCCACGATTCGAACTCTATGGCTCCGCGTTCACCGCCGGATGCGGTCTCTCCTTCGCCATGCTTTGCCGCCCGATGACTGCTGCGGGCGTCGGGTTGCCGTTTGGCGTGTGGCTGTTTTGGTGGGCGGGGAGGAGGCGAGAGTTGAGAGTCGAGAGACGCGAGCCAGTAGCGGGCAATATTGCTCAACCTTCAACCCTCCTCGTCCTCCTCACGATGGGTCTGCCGATCTTCGTCGGGATCGGCCTGCAGCTCGTCTACAACCAGTCCATTACCGGAAAAGCTCTCGTCTCGCCGTACCAACTCTACACCGATGTCTACACTCCCCGGCATACGTATGGGTTCAACAACGTCGTGCGAGGCGAGCAGCATCTTGGGCCGAAGATCCTCGACAACTATGACCGCTGGGCAGAGAACCTGACGCCGTCGCTGGCCTTCCAGAAGATGGGGATTCGCATCGTGGCCAGTGGTCGCTGGACGCTGGGGCTGGTGCCGATGGCGTTCGTCGTGGTGCTGCTGGTCTGGAATTGGAGGCGGTGGAGCGGTGATTTGAAGCTGATCGTGGCGTCGATCGTGAGCTTGCATTTGGTGCACCTGCCTTACTGGTTTGAGGGGATCATGGGTTGGCACTACGTCTTCGAGTCGGCCCCGTTGTGGGCGATCGTACTCGGTGTGGTCACAACGACTTTCGCGAAGAGCTGTCGCGAGGCGGGTCACGGGGCGCTCCGCTGGTGGTGGGCCGGAGTGTTGCTCACCTCGCTGGCCACCACTTGGCTGACAGTCCCGCCGCTGTGGCGAGGTCGCCTCTCGGTCGGTCTGGCCGAGTTGCAGTTTCCCCGCCAGAAGTACGCCGATTTCAATCAACGACTGAGTGAGCAAGTCCACGGTCGAGCGATCGTATTCATTCAACCCGACCCATCCGACCGACACATCGACTACGTGTACAATCGACCGCTGCTGAACTCATCCATCCTGCGCGCCCACGCCCCAGCCACCGAGGCTGACCTGCAGCGAGCGATCCGCCTCTTTCCCGATCGAACGCCGTGGCTGTACAATGCGTCCAGCGGAGAATTGAAGCCGGAGAGTGTCGTGCATTGAGTCATCAAGAGTGTGTGGCCAGCGTTCACACAACCGTGCCCATTCCCAAGCGTCAAGGCGAGCGGTCTAACAAGTCTGTCTGAGTGCTGGCAGACTCAGTCGTCATGAGTTTGCGAGACACGGAACCACACCGCTCCTCGGATCGGTTCGTCATTGACCAAGTTGTCAAGGGTGAGAGCATGAGCCACAGAGTTCCGCGATCGCTCACCTACTCCATGGCCTGTGTACTGGGATTGTTGGTAGCGACCGGCACACTCACTTCCGCCGAGCCTCTGCTCTCGGTCTCTATTCCTGGCATCCCGCATGTGAAGCAGAAGCCCGACTTTTGTGGAGAAGCCTGCGCGGAAATGTGGCTGCGGAAGGCGGGAGCGACGGTGGATCAGGATTACGTCTTCGACCAGTCAGGGCTGGATCCCGTACTGGGGCGAGGGTGTTTCACCAAGGAATTGGCAACGGCCCTGCGAAAGATGGGGTTCCGGATTGGTACGGTCTTTACCTCAATCAAAGTCAGCGAAGCGGAGGCGGGACTCGATCAGGCATTCGCTCAGCTGCATGCCGATCTTAAGAAAGGGATCCCATCCATCGTCTGTACGCACTTCGATGACCAGCCGATGACCACCGAGCATTTTCGGCTCGTGATTGGCTATGACCATCAGAGTGATGAAGTCTTGTATCACGACCCCGCTCTCGACGACGGGGCCGACCAGCGGATGGCCCGGTCGATGTTCCTCAAGCTCTGGCCGCTGAAGTATGCACCGGACAAATGGACACTGGTCCGGCTGCGGCTCGATGCCTCCCGACTCCCGACCGCGACTGCAGCTGACAAGAACGAATTCACGCCCGCCGACTATGCCCAGCACATTCTGGGTCTCCGAGAGCGGTTGCCTCACGCGGGGTTTGCGATTGTGATCCAGGAGCCATTCGTCGTCATCGGCGACGAGAAGCCAGCGATCGTGAAACAGCGGTCCGAGCAAACGGTGAAGTGGGCGGTCGAGCGGCTCAAGCGGCAATACTTCTCTCAAGACCCCACCGAGATCATCGATATCTGGCTATTCCGCGACGCTCCCAGTTATGAGGAGTACACCGAGAAACTGACGAATGACAAACCAGGGACACCGTTCGGGTTCTACTCGCCCGCAGACCAGGCGCTGTTCATGAATATCTCAACCGGAGGTGGCACGCTGGTCCACGAGATCGTGCATCCGTTCATCGCTTCGAACTTCCCGGACTGCCCGTCGTGGTTCAACGAAGGACTGGCCTCGTTGTATGAACAGTCAGCAGATCGCGGTGGCCAGATCGTGGGTCTGACCAACTGGCGGCTGGCGGGGCTCCAACAGGCGATCAATGAGGAATCGGTCCCGTCATTCCAAGAGCTATGCGGCACGACGACGAACGAGTTCTACAATCGTGACCGCGGGACCAATTATTCGCAGGCCCGCTACCTGTGCTACCACTTGCAGGAACGCCGTCTGCTGGCCAAGTATTACCACGCCTTCCGCCAGAACGCTGTGGAGGATCCCACCGGGTACGAGACGCTCAAGACGATCCTGGGGGAGCCGGACATGGCCGAATTCCAGAAGCGCTGGGGAGCTGAGACACTGAAGCTGGAGTTCCAGTAGAGACCGATCCGTCCCGACCGATCCCCTGACCAGCCTGTAGAGCATGAGCTGCGACACGGGCTTCCCGACCGTCATGCCTTGGATTTCCAAGATGGGTCCAGACGCCCAAATCACGTCATTCAACACGCGGTTACGGCGTCGAGGCTTTCACGAATGTCGCGAGTTCCTCCAAGTTGTCGCTGAACACTTCGCTTGATAGATAGACCCGCACGTCACCGAATTTTGGCTGTCCGGTGATGCGGTCCCCAGTCACTCCGCTGACCCAGCGCCCTTCTGCATCGAGTGAGCTGAGCGTGGCCCGGGCCTCCTGGGCCAGTGACTTGGCCTGTTTCAGTGGGGGGGGAGTCCATGTCCCTGAACGTGTCGCTTCGAACTCTTTCTCCAGCTTGTCGAGCCGAACTTTCTGTTTCCATCCATAATGACTGGGCACATCGCCATCATCGTAAGTCAGCTCATACGCTTTAGTCATATACAGCGGCTTGTTCGTTTTCAATTCATAAAACCGGGCGATCTGACCATCGGATAGTAACGAGGCTCGGAGGTATTTCAGCGCTCTCGGAATCGGTTCGAGATACTTGGGCTCTTTCGTATGCCGTGAGACCAGCATTAAGACGGAGATGGCGTCCTGAGACTCGTGCCCGGTAATCGCTGGAGGTTCGAACTTCCGCGCCCAGGCGGGTTGCATCTCCAGGGTGTACTGCTGAGCCCAGGCGGGCTGTGGATCGGGCATTTGGGCCAGGATTAAAAAATCTCCCAGTTGGCGTAGAGCCTGACTGGAGCGATCATCGTGGTAAATGTCATACGCTGCCAGCAGAGTGCGGGCCATATCCCCGGCGAGGTCGTCATTGAGTGTGTAGAGGTTCCAATACTCCTTGACCCGGTGTTCCGTTTTCCAGTCGTAGTCGGGGTAACTAGCTGGCAGAATGGGGTGTTGGGGGACTGGCCCGAACCAGACCTGCGGGAAAGCTCCATTCGGGAATTGAGCCCCCCGCAGCCTGCTTAAGGCATACTCGACGCCCTCGTGAATCGCCGCATGTTGGAACTCATGAGCCCGGTCGCATTGCATGAGAAACAGGATGGCGGATTGTGAACTATCATCGTCGAGAGTCGAGCGGTCTTTGCCACGTCCCTTTCCATTGCGGTATTGCCCAGAGAGTTTGCCCTTGGGATCGAAATCGATGGCATGCTCCCAGCCTCCCGATTTCATTTGTCCGTACAGCAGCGCTTCTGCGGCTTCGGTTGCGGCGTCCAAATAGAACTTGTCTTGCGTGGCTTCATAGGCCCGCAGAAAGGCCATCCCTACTGTCGGTGTCCCCGGCGGCTGGACCCAGATTTGATCCGCAGTGGCTCGCCCTTCACCCCAGCGGGTCTGCAAGTCGAGGGAATAGTAATAGACATACCCGCCGCGCAAGGCGACTTTCGAACGATAGTACTCCGCCGCCCGCTTCATTCCAGTGAGCGATGCCAGACGCAAAGCGGGCAGGTCTTCTGCGGGAAGCGCCCCGGTGGCCGCGATAACCATCCAGGCCACCAAGCCAAAGATCCGCATGAAAACAGGGTGACCGAACATATACACCTCACGTTGTGGAATTGTCACAGGGTGCCCCTCTCGATGGAGTGTCCCGGAATCGCAGCCGAAACTCCAGTCGTGGGGGAGTGCCTGTGTCTTTCGATTTTCGCAGCAATTCGGGAATGCGATTTACAGCGGGCATGGGCCGCGGTATCTTGTATCGGTTGTCACAAATCCGACCCTCCGTGGGGTGAGTACCATGT
>JANOKO010001416.1:0-2747 GCA_031419335.1 Planctomycetota bacterium | reverse complement strand
GTGGTGGGGAGAATCGGGTGCTGGGAGACGAGGAGGAGGTCGCCGGACATGCTGTGGAGCAATTCCTCGCGCGGGCCGTGCAGGGTGCCGGTGAGGGGGTCGTGGATGGTGGTGGTGCCGTTGTTGTCGCCGAGGTGGATGATGAAGTGGCCGAGGGCTGGGGGGCCATCAATGTCGTCCCAGCCCGAACACAGCGAATTCAAGACTTCTTCCATTGCCTGCGGATGATCCAGAGTATCATCCCGATCAGAAACACATTTCCCAAGATCAACCAGTTTCGCCGGGAGTGTGATTTTGGAACTATCGGTTCAATCCTGTTTGAAGCGAAGTCCGGAAGCGGTTTTGGGAACACTCTTTCGATGACGATCTGTCCCAGCCTGATGTCTGCGACCACCGCATTAGGATCCTTGTCAATTCCAGCAGGAGTGAATGTCTCTAATGGGAGCCGTTCGTTGACGACGCTCCACTCCAGTGTCAAATCATATCCTTGAGTGATATCTGGTCCTTCCAGATCAGAGATCCGAAAAGAAACGGGAACCCAGACATCCGAAATGGCTTTCCAGCTCACATCGCATCGGGACGATTCTCGCATTGAGTCCTTCAGTTCCTTGCGAGAGATGCTGACCGGGGTCATCCCTTGCTTCTCGTCAATCCAGATGTCGTATTCGGTGTCATCGGCCCGAAGTCTGAGGTTCGACAAACCCGAAGGACTCATCTCAACCGCATGGCAAATCAGGCCTGTTTCGAATTCTGCAAGGATTTCGTGAAAGTGATACTCCGCCGCAAAACAAGGCCAATCCATCAGCCCGAATGCAGCGATATCCCATTCTTTGATCGTTGTTCTGTGGGAGACTCCAGGAGGAAGTCGTGACACCGTGGGAGATCCTATGGCGAGATGTAAATCGTACATGGGAGTATGGACAACCGTGCCGCCTTTTGGGTCTGCCACCCAGTCGACTCCGTTCAGACCTGTCCCGTGTGGAACGTCAGCACGTTCCCAGTAACTTGCCTTCTCTTGAGGACTCATTGTGGCTGTGCTGTATTGGGCATAGTCGAGCTGGGTAAAACGAACAGAACGGGAGTCATGATCAAAAGCGACTTCGAAACGCACCGGAATTCGAAATTCGCCCAGTTCCATCGACTTCCTCCAATGCTCCCCTTTCAAAACCACATGACCTGATCGCAGCTTCTCACGCTCAGATCTCATTCCAGCGATCAGGTAGCTACGCTTTTCCGAAACAGTTTGCCCGCCCAACACGCTCAACGCGAATGAAGTCGAGAGCAATATGTATCCAACACATATCCTTGTGAATACCGAATTCACGACGGACCCCCTCAATCAAGCCGGATGATGAGTGACTTAAAGAAGACAATTGTTCGCTATTCATCGCATTGGAGAACTTTGCGCAAATGAGGGTAGCCAGTCGGCAGTCGCAGATGTACTCTTTGTGTTATAGGCAATGTAGTCAATTTGACATGCACCTCCTTCGCCTCTTAATTCATCGAATCTTCCTTCTTTAATTGGTGGAAGATTTGTGGTGATCGACTGGCATTTCTTAATACCTAACACAGTTCGACAATTACCAGAGCATGTATCTCTGTCGAAACACCATGACTCAAACATTGTTCCGCAGAACTCTTTGTCGTACCACTGCCCCGGGTATGCGAAGACTGTTACACAAGTCCAAGCGAACCATCGATTTCGAATCTGGCCCGAAGATTCGCATTCCCAAACGGTTTCAAAAGTCGGAAAGCCTAAGCTTCGCGAGACACAATTGTAATCACTGCACACGGAAGATTGACCATAGCAGATACCGTTTGGGATCTCTCCGGCACAAGACGCCGCTCCCCCTCGAACTTCGAGCGATCCTTGGACTGAAGCTTCTCCCACCGAGAACGAATGGACAGATTCTGTATCGCGTACGGCGAGGACCGCAGCGACCACCAACACCATCAGGCTGATTCGAGACATGGCTTTTGACTCCGGAACGGGGACTTGCGAGATTGCCAGAGAGTCACGATGGCTCCCAGGGCACAGAGGGTACTCAGGACGATGGCTGGCTGTTGCCACGTGGGGGTGGCGGCCAGGGCGAATTCGGTGGTGGGGAGGATCGGATGTTGGGAGACGAGGAGGAGGTCGCCGGACATGCTGCGAAGCAGTTCCTCGCGCGGGCCGTGCAGGGTGCCGCTCAGGGGGTCGTGGATGGTGGTGGTGCCGTTGTTGTCGCCGAGGTGGATGATGAAGTGGCCGAGGGCTGGGGGGGTGGGCGCTGGTGAGCCTGCGGGGGACTCGGCAGACTCACGTCTGCCGCTCGCCGGTTTCGGCGGTGGTTTGAGATGCAAGATCGCTGGTTCGGCCCACGTGAGATTCGCTCCCTCGGGCAGATGCACCACCTCAGCATGCAGGCCGCGTAACCGAAAAACGTCGCGAATCTGGCCGAGGGTGGTGCCTTTTTCAACCCCATCGGTATGCAGCTCCCGCACCAGATCGATCAGCTCGACCTCGTGACCGTAGCTGCGAAAGATGGCTTGGACGCAGCGGGGTCCGCAGACGGTATCGCCCTCGGGCGCTGGCTCGGCGGCGAGCAGTGCGGTGAGGAACAGGTGTGGGAGGGTGGTGGGCATGGGAGGCGTCGGTGTAGAACGGACCCCCGGGGTCCGTTCCGCCCGGACCTGGGGGTCCAGGCTACGGGTTATTCCGGGGTGACGAGTGCGTCGACGGGAACGGGGATGCGGGAGTCGCGGTA
>JANOKO010001415.1:0-1279 GCA_031419335.1 Planctomycetota bacterium | reverse complement strand
TGAGGGTTGAGGGTTGAGAGTTGAGAGTTGAACCCTCTGGCTCCCCTCTCCCCCTGGGAGAGGGGCTGGGGGTGAGGGTCTGCGGCGCGTCGAGCAACGCCTCCAGTGCGAGGGCTGTCTCTTCGACCGTCGACGGAGCCCCCGCATCCCCGCCCCAACCGCCGTCGGGGTTCTGAACGGAGTAGAGCCAGGCCACCCCACGCTGGAAAGAAGTGAGAGACTGGATATCAAGACCGGTCGTCGCCTGATCGGAGAATGCCCGCAAGACGCGGGATGTCCCATAAACCGGGTTCTCGTCGTGTGGGACGTGCTGGTTTCCGAACCAGAGTGGGAGCCAAGAGCCGTTGGCACGCTGGACTCGTCGGAGAAACGCGAAGCCTCTCTGCAGCGCAATATACTCCTGAAAAAGTATCGGGGGATTTTCAATAAACCATGATTCCAGATCGCCATCTGCCGGATACGGCCCCATTCCAGACCGGATCGCCCGCAGGCAGTGAGCTGTGATATCCGGTGAACTCCGATCAAATGGCAGCGTGCCCCAGCCTCGACAGAACGTCGGGAAGCCACCATCGCGGTTTTGAAGACCCAGCAGCCAGTTGAGGCCGCGTTCGGTCGCCCTCTCGACCTCGGCGTTCACCGGGAGGGCGAGGCTCCCGCCGAGCCGCGAACTGGGCACAACATCCAACATGCGAACCGACTCTGAACTCTGCTCCCTCTCCCCCACAATCGATGCAGATTTCGGATGAGACTCAACTGTGGGGGAGAGGGCCGGGGTGAGGGGGTGAGAGCTATCGGTGGGTTCGCGATGTTCCACGTCCTTCGAACACCCCCGACTTACGTCGGGGGCTCGCTGCGGTTCCCCCAACCTTGCCACCGCCAGGATCGCTCCCGGTGTGTCGTCCGCATCGGGCACGCCGCCCGGCAGATCGGTCCAGGCCCAGCCGCCGGGGGCTGCGTTGGTATACGGATGCGTGACCTTGTACTGCTGGTCGAGGAGCCACTTCAGGATCGGCGGGCGAGCCTCTTGCGGCAAGTCGTCTCCTAATGCAATCACCGCCAGCGTCGTCACCCATGTCGCCAGATTCGTGTCGATCGGCCAACTGCCATCGGGGCGGACCGACTGAATGAGGAAACCGATTCCACGCTGCACCACCGGGTGATCGGTCAGTCCCATCGCAGCCAGGCTCATGCAGACGAAGCTGGTCAATGGAGCCGCTTCGAGGAACCCACCGTGGGGCGGTTGAATCTTCTCCAACACCTTCAGCGAACGATCGCGGGC
>JANOKO010001414.1:0-7560 GCA_031419335.1 Planctomycetota bacterium | reverse complement strand
GTTCACGATCAACTTCGCCCCCGGTGCGGCAGCCCCTCCGGAAGAGGAAGAAGACCCGTTCGCGATGAGCCTGTTGGAGAAAGCGGGATTGGAAAAGCGACGCGACGAAGCTCGACAGCACCGCCGTTCATCACCCGCCAGCAAACCCTCGAAGCCCAAGACGTTTTCTGCCGAAGAAAACGATGCCACGGACTGGCTCGAAGAGGAGTAACGTTGGCCGAAGACCGGAACCGCAAGATACGTGTTCGTTTCCAGAAGAACCGGGGCCACCGCACCCGGCAGGCCGATCTCACCCACCAGTCTCAGGACGATCTGGCCGACTTACCTAGTGATGAGCGAGTCTCCGGCAAGGGGGCACAGACCCGCCACCGCACCGTCGTGGTCAAACCAGGCAACGACGCCACTGGAAATGTCCGTGATGTCAACCTCGTCGACTGCCAGCGGGGCCGTGTCCTCTGGTCCGTCGGGGCCAATCATAGCTGTGTCCAGATCGAGGAGGGGCGGACGTTTGATTGCTCGGTTCGCCGCGTCGTACGCACAATGCAGCGCGAGGCCCGGAATGTCATCGCTGCCGGGGATTGGGTCGTGTTTCGCTCGACCGATGGAGCGACGGGCGTCATCGAGCAGATCGAGCCGCGCACCTCAACGTTGTCACGCGGAGTCGGGCGAACCTCACAGATTATCGTCTCTAACGTCGATCAGGCGGCCATCGTGGCCTCCGCCACCGACCCTGCGCTCAAGCCCGCCCTCATTGACCGCTTCTTAGTGAGTTGCGAAGTCGGCGGAGTGAAGGGGATCGTCTGCATCAACAAGGCAGACTCCATCGACCCGGCCCACCTGCAACCGTTGATCGGTCAATACGCCCAGCTCGGCTGCGAAGTCGTCTTAACGAGTGCTACGCGCGGGGACGGGATCGACCGCCTGCGCCAACTCATGAACGGCAAGGCGACCGTCCTCACCGGCCAAAGCGGTGTCGGCAAGTCATCGCTGCTCAATGTGGTCCAACCGGGACTGGGTCTCCGCACGGCCACCGTCAGCGAAGACACCGGCAAGGGACGGCACACCACCCGCGTCGCCGAACTGGTCCCGCTGACCAGCGGTGGCTGGGTCGTCGACACGCCAGGGATTCGCCAGTTCCAACTGTGGGCGGTGGAGTCGATCGATGTCGAGGCGTACTTCATCGAGTTCCGCCCGTTCGTAGCCCACTGTAAATTCGCCGACTGCACGCACACCCACGAGAAAGGCTGCGCAGTACTCTCAGCCGTATCGCAAGGCCTGATCTCGGCCTTGCGGTATGAAAGCTACACGCGAATTTTGAGCGGGGAAGCGGAGCGGTTGGATGCGGAGTCGTCGAATTGAACAAAGTTTCCGGAAATCTCACCAAAATGACCTGCTCAGGTCATGTCTTTGTGGGAGGTCGTCGGACAATGCCAGACGGTCATCCATTGCAGATTGCCAGCCAGCGACGTTCCCGTTTGATGTTTTCCAGGAGAGCGACTGTGACCGATCGAAAGAGTGCGACCAGCCTGACCCCAGCAGAGCAGACTCGTTTTAAGAACGGAATCACTGCGTTACTCGCGAACCCTGCAAACCCCTATGGCAAGCTGGTTGCTGCGCATGTGGATATGTCTCACAACCAACATGGGATGAATGCCGTTGGCACACAACGCTTCCTGCCGTGGCATCGCGTGTTCTTGCTTCGCTTGGAAGGTCTGCTCCAAAGCGTGGACCCCGCAGTATCGATCCCGTATTGGGATTGGACGGCGACTCGCAGTGTGCCGACCTGGATCCGCACAGTCACGCCCACAGTCTTTGTGCCCGGCAGTGGATCGGTCGTGGTCAAGCGGAACGCATCGATTCCAGCCAAGAAGTCTGTGACAAGTATCATGGCCTTGTCCACATACACCACGTTCACTGATACCTTGGAGAACGGACCACACGGAGAAGTCCATATGGAAGTGGGGGTCGTCAGCGGCATTCGCGAAGCGATGGCTCGTATTACAGTGTCCCCAGCCGATCCGATCTTCTGGCTACACCATGCGCAAATCGACCGGTTGTGGTCTCAATGGCAAGTCGCACATCCGGGGAAGAATCCCACTCTGTCGGGAGTGAATGCGACGTTTGACCCATGGACCGAAAAGGAGTCGCAAGTTCGCTCCATCACAGCCTTAAACTATCGATATGTGTAGTGCGGAACAGCGGAGCGGTAGGACGAGCTGTGAGGCAGGCCTCCTAAATCATCGACTCCGAGCGCTTCACCAGTTGCAGGCAGACGCCCCACGGGTCGCGGAGCATGGCCAGACCGTCTCCATTGCCAGCGGTTTCGGGGCCGCTGACGAGGGTCGCTCCTGCGCTGACCAGTCGCTGACTGTCGGCTTCGATATCTCGTGAGAGGAATGCCAGATGCAATGCGGAAGGAGCCACACTCGGATGGTCGAGACGGGGTGCCTTGTCGTTTCCGTACAACTCCAGCATCACGGTTCCGCTGTCATCCGCTAGGAAATGCCCCCACGGAGCTTCCAAGTAGCGCCGCTTGACGGTCAGCCCCAGATGATCGACATACCAGCGGGCCATCGCCAGTGGCTCGGGAACGTTTAAGGCCAAATGTTCGATCTTCACGGGGGGACTCTCTCGACTGCTGTGGGACATCGAGCCGAACAACTCTCCTAGAAACAGGTTGTGTCCGGAAAACTGCCGATGACCTGATTCTGGATGCAGCCTATGATATTTCTTCCAGGGACGGAACCACGACATGCTCCAGGGCTAGGCTGAGGGGTCGCTGGTACTGTTCCTCTCTCGGACGCCCACGGATAGGAGGCACGGACGTGGTCCAGCCCAGCGCCATTGCTCGCACTCAAATCCCCCGCGAAACCCACCCGTTTCTCGTCTATCGCGAGAACCAGTTGGCGTTTCAATCCGTGATGCGGCTTAAGGCTCGGCACCCCCGCATGACCAGCCCCACCGTGACCCTCATCGGCGGTCGAGGTACGGGGAAGTCCCACCTCGCTCGTCAATTGCACCGGGAGGTTCTCGAAGAGCAGACGGCGACTAGCATTCTGCGGACCTCAGCTGCGGAATTCACCGGTCAGTTCCAGCGGGCGGCCCGATTGTCTCAAATTCGCGATTTTCAGCGAACACACCGGGAGAAAATCGATCTGCTGATCTTTGAGGATCTGCAAGAGCTGCAAACCCGTCCGGAAGTGCAGCAGCAACTCATCGCCATGCTGGACGATATCCTGGCGGGAGGGGGACGAGTTCTGTTGACCTCTCGTCGATCACCAGGTGAGGTGCGGGGACTCAACCGCCGCCTCGTCAGCCGCTGTCAGGGGGGACTGCTCATCGATCTCGGCCAACCGGGTGAAGCCAGCCGCCGCAAGCTGGTGGAACATCTGGCCTCATCGAATCAATTCATCCTGCCGGAAGCGACCGTCACGGAGATTGCCCGGCGTGGTCCTCAATCACCGTCGGACCTGCTGGCACTGGTGTTGCGGCTACGGCAGTCCCGCACCACGGGTCCGATTTCCCCTTCGGATCTCGACAAGTACATGGCTGCAGTACAGGCCCCGCTCTCGATGAATGAGATCGCCAAGCGAGTCGCCCGCCACTTTGGGGTCAAGCTGACCGACTTGCGGTCGTCGAATCGGCAAGCCTCGCTGGTGACGGCTCGGCATGTTGCCATGTACCTCACTCGCCAATTGGCAAAATCGCAATTTTCTGCCATCGGGGAGTACTTTGGCGGACGTAACCACGCCAGTGTCATGTATGCCTGTCAGCGAGTGATTGAGCTGAAAGGCTCGGATGCCGCGCTGGGGTCCGACCTGGAACATTTGGTCTCCCAGTTCACAGTCTGACTCTTTGGCTTGTCACGCTGCCAAGCGTTTGTGGTACACTCAGGCGGGTGGCTGCACTGGAGCCGACTCCGGTTCCGCAGCCAGTCTGTGCCGTACTGGCAGGGGCCAATTCGCACCTGCTCACAAGAGTGAGAGCCATGTCTGGATCAGGCTGGGGTTCGCGGCGAAATGTCGCTCCATACGTGGGAACTACGATTGTCATCGTCATTGGGTTTGGTGGGATACTGCTGACCGCAATGATGTCTTTCCCCGAGGCCGCTTTCGAGACCCTGTTGGCGGTGTCAGCGGGCTTTGTCGGGGTACTGGCTTTGTTTTGGGCACTCCGCCCCGCAGGTGTACTCCCCTCATCTGTTTACAGTTGGGTTCTCAATCGAAAGCCCCCAGAGGACGAGTTGCAGGGGTACGAACCGTTGACCAAGCGGACCAAGCGATTGAATCCCAAGACCCAGGCTCCCCCTTCCGTGGCGGATGTGAAAGGGATCAAGCAGTCGAGTAATAATTGGGTTCCCACAGGGACAAACTCCCCCCAGCGAGTCGCGCGCAGCCGTCGCCTGGGCACCGACAACACAAAGTCAGAATCCTGCGGGGACGTGCCCTGATCGATGGCACGGATGATCGGGTCGTCGTCACGGTAGCCTTTGAAGTGACTGTTGCTACGATTCACTGCCTGTTTTCCGATCTGGAATGCGGGACTTTGTGGGCGACTGGCTCGCACGCATGCGGAGCGGCGAGATCGCGGAAAATGGGGGCTCTCTTGGCGTGATCCGGATCGGGTGTCAGGCCGTTGTCACTCTCTGTTCCACCCACCAAAACCGACATGTTGGACCAGACTCCACCTCCCACATGGGCTCGTCCACCGTTCAATTCTCGGGATCTGTCTTGATGAGTTCGCTGCCTCTGTTACTGGCCAACGATGCGATTGCAGGAACTCCCCTGGGGATCGGGGGGCAGACGTTTTCGATTCACGATCTGGCCACGATCGGGCTGCTGATTCTGTTGGAAGGAGTGTTGTCGATCGACAATGCGCTGGTCCTCGGACTGTTAGCCAAGCGGGTGCCCAAGCCGCTCCGGAAGCGAGCCCTGACGTACGGTCTGGTCGGGGCGTTTGTATTCCGGTTCCTGGCGATTCTGATGGCCAGCCTGCTGCTTCAGTGGATGGTGGTCAAGCTGATTGGCGGCGGGTATCTGATCTACATCGCCGTGAAACACCTGTTTTTTGAGTCTCAGGAAACGGTCCAGGAAACCGTCACGGTCGACGCCGAAGGGGAACTCGAACTCCGCGAGACAGCCACCGGGGCCGCGCTGACACCCGAACAGGAAATGGTGGAAATCCAGGAACGCGTCCCAATGCTGTTGCCCGAGGACATGCACGTCAAACCGGGCTGGGACTTCTGGAAGGCGGTCATCGTCATCGAGCTGACCGACATCGCCTTTGCGGTCGACTCGATCCTGGCGGCTCTGGCTCTCGTCGGCAGCTCTCCCCACGACAAGGGCTTTCACCCCAAACTGTGGGTCGTGATCCTGGGCGGGATTATCGGCTTACTGCTGATGCGCGTCGCAGCCGCCCTTTTCATCCGGTTGCTGGACAAGTTCCCTCGCTTCGAGACCGCAGCGTATCTGCTAGTGACAGTGATTGGATTCAAGTTGCTGGTCGACTGGTGGGGCAACGACCCTGACTATTTCCCACAGGCATGGAAGAACGGGTATCTCGCTCAGTTACGGAGTTGGGGAATCGAGATCGGCAAGGAAGCCCACGTGATCGACTTCCACCACGCCAACCGCCCCGAGTTCTGGATCTTCTGGAGTTCCATGCTGGTGTGTCTAGGGGTCGGGTTCCTGCCGAAGAAGGGGGAGAAGAAGGTTGCGTAACACTGGCTGGCACGACGAGCAAGCTCGACGGCTCACGGCATCTTCAGGACTGGTGTTCACGAGGATATGCCGACGGAGAGGGGAGACTGTAACACTAATCTCCACTGATTCAGAACCCCTGTGCATGAGTACCGCCCGCCTGATTTGCTTCGTGATGGAGATGTCCTCTTGATCTGGATTCGTGTTTATCAGTGAAGATGAGTGTTCCGAACCCCAGGGCGAACACCAATTCTGAAACTGCTCTCACCTCATTCCCTCTGGCTGAAAGCTGACGGCTAATCGCTGATGGCTCCCCACTACGACGACATCCCGGAACTGGCGGACCTCGACTCGGGGCGGAACCTGATTCGGGTGCCGATGGAGCAGAACGTCCCGTTCACGCGGCGGGTGCGGGCTCTCGTTGATACGCCGGAGTTTCAGCGGCTGTCGCACATCAGCCAGTTGGGATTGGTGTCACGGGTCTATCCGGGGGCCACGCACACCCGCTTCGAGCACGCGCTGGGCGTCTATCACAACTCGCTGCGATATCTGCAACAACTGCGGAAGGATCACCGGTTCGTGGCCACAGTGAGCGTGGCAGATGCGGAACTGTTGATCGTCACCGCCCTGCTGCATGACATCGGGCACTGGCCGTTTTGCCATCCAATCGAGGACATGGGGCTGCCCGCGATGCCTCCGCATGAGGCGCATGCAGCCCACTTCTTGCAACCCGATGGCGAACTGGCCGGAGTGCTGCGGGACGAGTGGCACGTCGCCCCCGAGGCGGTCGTCTCCTTGCTCACCGGAAAGTCCACGACCCCCGCCACCCGTCTGCTCCAGTCGATCCTGTCCGGCCCGATCGACATCGACAAGATGGATTACCTCGACCGCGACAGCTTGCATTGCGGCGTGCCGTATGGCCGGAATTTCGACCGTCAGCGGTTGATGCAGTCGCTCGTGGTGAATGCCAGTGGAGACGGTCTGGCGATCACCTCGAAGGGCAAGACCGCAGCTGAGCTGATGGTCTTTGCCCGCTACGTGATGTTCAGCGAGGTCTACTGGCACCACGCCGTACGGGCCGCGACGAATATGTTCGCGCGGGCGTTTTACCACCTATCCCCGCAGTTTGATCTGGCGGAGTTATTCACACTGACCGATGCCGAGATGATCGCCCAACTCCGTCAAGCGGCCCGGGGCGGGGCGTGCGAGGCGCTGCTGGAAGGGGTGTTCGGGCTGCGGCGCGTGATCTACAAACGAGCGGCTGAGTTCACGCCGTCGCTGGCTCCCGAGGTGTACCGCCGCGTGGCCGGTCGGAAGTTTGGGGAGTTGGTGGCGATCTCGGAATCTCTGGCCGACCAGGCATCGATTGCCTGGGGAATCGAAGTCCAGGCGTCCGAGATCCTGGTCGATGCCCCGCCTCCGCACCGGGAGGTGGAGTTCGCGGTCGATATCTATTTCCCGAAAACGGAGAGCTACCGGTCGCTGCGCGAGGTCTCGCCCGTGGTCGAGGCACTGGCTCTCACGCAATTCGACGACTACGTAAAACGAGTTCGCATCTTCATTCATCCTCGACTCCGCGAACGAGCGAGTGACGCAGCCTGGGATGAATGGATCCTGGCCACGCCCGACGAGCGCCATGAGATTCGGGGAATCATCCCACTTTGAAGTCGCATCAGGAATCACGCATCTGTTAGAGTTGACCTCTGTCTCATCGGTTGGCTTCGATTGCTTTCTCCTCCATCCCTTGTCCATGTCGACTCATCGCCGGACCAGCACGAACTCCCTTCCCACGCGCCGTGAGTGGTTGCGGTGCGGGGCATTCGGGGCAGTCGGGTTAACTCTTTCAAAGTTGTTGCGGTTG
>JANOKO010001413.1:0-1343 GCA_031419335.1 Planctomycetota bacterium | reverse complement strand
CCGCCGTGGCCGCCGCCTTGCAGGAAGCTGAGATGGTCGGCGTCGTGGATCTCGCTGGGCTTGGTGAACTTGCGGATCGGCTCGGGGAGCAGGTGGGCGTAGTCGGGGACGGTGATCTTCTCGGCGATCTCCGGCTCAGGTCGCTTCGCGGTGTGTAGAACGTGCGGCTCGTGCTCGACCAGCGTCCACTCGAAGCTCTTCTTCGTGCCGTATACGTCGAAGCTCTCCCGATACTGCCGGGCCACATCGTACAGGCACCGCCACACATGCGCGGTCAGATCGCTGTCCTTCAACTTGATATGGCAGCTTTCGACCGCGAACTTGTTCCCCGACTTCTTCTGGATGTCCTCGCGAACCGTGCCCGAGCCGAAGCAACTGACGTACTCGGCCCGCTTGTTCATCAGGCCCAGGACCGGGCTGACGACGTGCGTGGCGTAGTGCATGGGGATCATGCGTTCCCAATAATCGGGCCAGCCGTCCATGTCTTGCGGGTGAGAAGCTGCGAGGTGCTGGATCTGGCCGAGTTCGCCCTTCTCGTACATCTCTTTGATGAACAGGAACTCGCGGGAGTAGACGACCGTTTCGGCCATCATGTACTTCTTGCCAGTGCTGGCGACGAGGTCGCAAATTTTCTCGCAGTCGGCCACATTGGTGGCCATCGGCACGGTACACATGACGTGCTTCCCGGCCTTCAGGGCTTCCATGCTCATCCACGCATGGTCGGGAATCGGCGAGTTGATGTGGACGAAGTCGACTTTGGGATCGGCCAGCACGTCCTCGTACTTGGTGTAGCGGCTGGCAACCCCGAACTGGTCGCCGACCTTGTGGAGCTTCTCTTCGTTTCGCTGGCAGAGAGCCTGCACATTGGCCAGTGGGTGGGCCTTGTAAATGGGGAGGAACTCCGCCCCGAACCCGAGACCGACCATCGCGACGTTGAACTTGCTCATGTGGAGACCCAATGCGGAAAACGGCGCCACCCGAACCGGACGGCAAGACGCGGAACAGTGTACAGCCTGCCACTGCCGGAGAGAAACGAACCCAGAGGTCACTGACACTGTGCGTGTACGCCACGAAACCGCACGTGAGTTGTTGGCACGAGTCACATTCCGTACCGTTTATCGAATCGAGTGAAACACAACTCTCCGCCATCCCCGTGCCCCGCTTGCGCACTGAAAGCCATCCCTCATGAGTTCAGAAAACAAATCGATCTCGCGCGGACAGTGGATGGCGCTGGCCGCCGCCATTCTGGGGTGGTTGTTTGATGGGTTCGAGATGGGGTTGTTCCCACTGGTGATGAAACCGGCACTGAGGGATCTGCTGAGTCAGGGTGGCGCGACCGTTAC
>JANOKO010001412.1:0-4480 GCA_031419335.1 Planctomycetota bacterium | reverse complement strand
TCACCACTCATCACTCCGCGCACGCTCAAAGGCTTCCGCGATTACCTGCCCGAAACCATGCTCGTGCGCGAGCGGCTGATGGAGACCGCGCGGCGCGTCTTCCGCAGCTATGGCTTCAGCCCGATCGACACACCGGCGCTGGAGTACGCCGAGATTCTGGTCGGCAAAGGGGGTGACGAGTCCGACAAGCAACTGTTTCGTTTTATCGATCACGGGAATCGTGATGTCGCGCTACGGTTCGATCTGACGGTGCCGTTCGCCCGGTTCGCTGCGGAGCACCTGAATGAGATCGGAACTCCGTTCAAGCGGTATCACATTGCCCCAGTCTGGCGAGGAGAGAACACGCAGCGTGGACGTTATCGTGAATTCATCCAGTGCGACTTCGACACCATTGGGACCGACTCGAATGTCAGTGACATCGAGACATTGATGGTGATTCACGATCTGATGGTCGCCATCGGATTCGAGGGCTTCACGATTCGCATCAATCATCGCATGCTGCTCAACGGCGTACTGGAGAATCTCGGCGTTGCGGACAAATCGGTGGGTCTGCTGCGGGCGCTAGACAAGGTGCTGAAAATCGGTCGCGATGCAGTCATCGCCGAGATGGTCGACAAGGTCGGCGTCACGCCGGAACAAGCGGCTGGCGTCCTCGACTTTGCCTCCCTCCAAGGAACCAACATCGAGATCCTCGATGCCGCCGAGAAAAGGGTTGGGACCAATGAGCGCGGGCTCGAGGGGGCCGCGCGGTTGCGGCAGTTGCTCTCTGCCTGCGAGATGGCGGGCCTGAAGTCAGAGCGGATCGCGCTGGATTTGTCGATCGCGCGGGGCCTCGACTACTACACCGGGACGATCTACGAGACGTTTCTGACCGCGCTGCCGGGGATCGGCAGCGTCTGCTCGGGTGGACGGTATGACAATCTGGCCGGGCTATTCACCAAGACCCCGCTGCCGGGAGTCGGAGCCAGCCTGGGACTCGACCGGCTGCTGGCGGCGATGGAGGAATTGAAACTCGTGTCGAAGGTCTCGACTCCAGCACCGGTCATCATTATTCACTTCGACAAAGATCGGGCTGCTGAGTACCTGCGGATGGGCCGGGTGCTGCGAGCGGCCGGGATCGGAGCCGAGGTCTACGCCCTGCCCAAGCCGATGAAGAAACAGATGCAGTACGCCGACGCCAAGGGATTCCGGTTCGCCCTGATCGCCGGCAGCAACGAGTTTGGCAAGGGCTGCTGGATGCTGAAGGATCTGGCCAAGCAGGAGCAGATTGAGGTGACCGAAACGCGATTGGTCGAAACACTCCTGGGATTGCTGGGATAAGCCAGCTCGGAGAGCCACTGACTCAACGGACCGGACCGGTCGCCAGAACTGGAAACTCACTTCAACATGTGAAACCGGTTCAGCACCTCGCCGTTGATCGGGTCGAGTTCTTCGATCTGGGTCAACCGCCACTGGCCCGCTTCGATCCGCCACTGACCATTGAAGCGGAACGGCAGATGCCCGAGGTTCCCCTGTGTCGACATGCGGAGCGTCGCATTCACACGGAAGTGGCTCGTGGCCGCGGTGTTGTTGGCTAGCGTTTTGATGTGGACATCGGTGACGCGGTAGCCCTCGTCGAGATCGACGAGCTTGATCCCCAATCGAGCGAGTGCCACCAGCCCTGCGCTGGCTGGGGCGGGCGAGATGAACTTCAACGTGCCGGGTTCATCGTTCTTCTGGAAGGCGTCAATCATGGCCAGCAGGTTGCCCTCGACGTGTTCTCCGGGAGTGACGATCGCCCCTTCGATGAACCAGACCGCAATCGCGAGGACTCCACAAAGAACTGCAGCGACCAGCCACTTGCCTCGTTGCGACTGCAGTGTCGCAATCAAGAACACAATGGACATCAGGGCCAGTATCGCAATCGGTGGCCAGGGTGTTTCGGTGAACCACATGGGGGTCTCCTCATGTCGGTGAATCGCTGGGTGTACCAACTCGAGATACGGCAGCAGTCTGGGAAGTGATGAGGGAAACTGCCCCTCAGTTCGAGTTTTGTACTTTTACGTGGCCCTGGCTGAGATGTGGTCCAGGAGTTGTTGGCTTCCCCGAAACCCTGATCCAGCGGGGTCCGAAGCGGAAATCGATTGGCGGAGGCTCCGGCGATGAAGGTTGCGGAGCTTGTCGGCGAAGAACGGGTGGACTTGGAGCTCCCAGGTCACTTGGCGACTGCGACTCTTGAACAGCGGGTGGGGTGTCGGCAGTCGTTCACCACGCCCTTCAGAGCCGACACTGCGACATCCCAGGATCGGATACCCGAGCGCGAAGCCGTGAATCATACTCGCTCGTGAGTCGACTGATATTCCAACAGTTCTTCAGCGATTGATAGCACCAACTCCGCATCGATCTCCGATCGGCGATCGGCCTTTGCAGCCAGGGTCACGGCACGGCACAAGCGGTTGATCTGTCGGGGAATTCCGCTTGTCATGCGGGCCAACAACTGGACCGCGTCGCGAGTGAATTCGGGCATTGCGACCAGCGCATGCTCGAGCGCGTACTCAACGTACCACTGCGTGGTTTCGATCGTCAGAGCTGGGATTTCGATGCGCAGGCTGGTCTGCTCACTCAACGTCTTGAGCAGCGGCGTTCGCCCCTCATGACGACTCGCGAACAACATCACGAGACCCCCAGAGTGAGGTGTATGCAGCAACTGCTCGATCAAAGATAAGGCCCCCGGCCGCAACTGGTCGGCATGGTCCATCAACAATACCCACGGCTGCTGAACCCGCGCCGCAGCCTCGAGGATCAATTCCAGTTGATCCCAGAGTACGAGCGGATCCGCAATAGCCTCCGGATTGGCTCCGAGTTCCGCTGCGATTCGATGGAGGAGTGTCGCGTGATCGAGTCCCGCCAGGTCCAGTCGGCAAGACTTCCAACCGGTGCGACTCAATTGCCGATGCAGACGAAGCAAGACGGTCGACTTCCCCGTGCCCGCTGCTCCCGTGAGCAGACCGCAGCGATCCCTTTCCTCCACGAGATACAACATCCGGGCGAGGGCCTCTTCATGGACCTGGCTGGGAAAATACAGAGCTGCCGAGGCTGCTTCAGCAAAAGGGACGAGCGATTTGCTGGGAGTCCGCATCCCCGCGGTACTCAGGGGGCGAACGGTTGCAGTCATTCCGAGTTCCTTCTCGCCATGGGATCGAAGCCCTGTGGGATTCAGGGTGAGGTCCACTGTGCATCTTGGGAGTCTGATACCATTCCCTCTCGAACTGACTTTTGAGACAGTTCACTCAGACTCGCAATGGTTGCTGATCGCTGCGTCTTGCATCGGATGGCAATGGGAGTGTCCCGCAAGGTTCGGAATTCCCGGCAGAGAACTTGAAACAAGAATGCTCGTCCCTCATGGATCGATTCTTCCATCCGGCAGGACTCTCACGACCGACCCTTTCGTTCGATGAGGCAGAATCGCACCATGCGTCCCGCGTCCTGAGAAAACAGCCCGGAGATCGCGTCGAGCTCTTTGACGGAAAAGGCCAATCCGCTATGGCCGAAATCACGCTCGTCAAAAAAGATCGGGTGGAAGTTCGCATCATCGAGTGGCATGCACCTCAGCTCGCACCTCAGCCTGCGATTTGCCTTGCCGTGGCACCTCCCAAGGGCGACCGGTTCCGCTGGTTAGTCGAGAAGGCCACCGAACTGGGCATCGATCAACTCATCCCGATGCTCACCGAGCGGACGGTTGTCGAGCCAGGAACCGGGAAGCTCGACAAGCTGCAGGCAGCCGTGGTGGCCGCTTGCAAACAATCGGGTCGGAATCTGGTGATGCAGGTGCAGGAGAACACATGTCTCACGAAGTGCCTCCAGAATTCAGGCGGGTTGAGTGAATCCCGTTCTCTCTTGATCGGCGACCCGCACGGCGAGTTGTTTCAGTCGGAAATGATTCCCGACGGATCGGAAGAGGTTCTGCTGCTGATCGGTCCGGAGGGCGGATGGAGCGACGCGGAACTGGAACAAGCCACTCGGGCCGGGGCCCAGCGAGTCCGGATCGCGGACCAAATCCTCCGGACCGAGACAGCGGCCCTGCAGCTTGCGGGTCTGGCGGTGTGGGCTCGCAGCCGAACAGGTGCGCGAGACTGATCCAGTCCGAAGCGTTTGAGAGCAGTTCTCCCTCCGGAGATTCAGCCCTTGCTAGAGCGGTTTCAGATCCGGTCCTTACACATAGAATTCCCAACCCCAAACCGCCTGCCCAGGGCACACCTCCGACGCCCCAAAGGGGCCGGACTCGATAGCCCAGGGCGAGTGACCCGACGAAGTCGAGGAACGCAGCCCTGGGTCAAGAGGCCACACTTCTTTCTGAAAGGGCGGCACCATTGGGGCGGCTTGGGGTCGCGCCCTTTCAGGGCTGGGGGCAGCTCTGATGTACTCGCGGACCCAGGGCTGCGCGGCACGACTGGCGTCGTTCTGCTCCGCCCTGGGCTATCGAGTTCGGCCCCTGTGGGGC
>JANOKO010001411.1:0-2136 GCA_031419335.1 Planctomycetota bacterium | reverse complement strand
CAGAAACGTCTCGGGAATTTCTGATCTATCCCAATCCTGACCCGGACGCTGCAAATATGCTGAAAGCCATCTCGGAAGATGCTGCAATCCTGATTCATAACGCTCTTGCAGCATTCGGGCCAGGCGCATTCCGACTTCTGTGGCCAGAGATTCCAATGGATTCGTTAGAAGTCTGTCCGGGCAGGTGGTTCGATCTAGTATTCGAGGCGGGAAGGTGGGGGTTGCCATCCCTGGCGATGCGATGCTACGGCAAAGGCCGGACCGGGGATGAAGAGGAGGACGGTTATTCATTCGACATTCAGTCAAGAGACCTTTGGACCAATCCGGATCAGCCCAGCGTTCTGGAGATTCCACTGGAGCGGTTCGCTTCAAAGTCGGCTGCGGTTATTGATCTGCTCGTCCAGTGGGGCGAGACCGGCGTCAACCCGTTTCAGAGTCGCGTTGACGCACAACGGTGTCCGCGACCGACGACACTCCCGAATGATTACAAGAGGGAAATGGTACGGCTGGACACTGATCTACAGTTACTCAAATCGAGCAACCCGATACACGAACGATTAAAGACAGCCTATGGGTATTGGGGCACGTACCCGCTTCAGCGTGAACTTCTGGTTGACTCACCGAGACGAGAGGCGACGGACGAACATGCCGTGTCCGAAACGTACCTCGTCTTGCTCAAACTGGACGAGGTTCACAAAGCCGCTGTTGACGTTCTGATGAGTCGGTCCAAAGAGCAAGGCGGAAACCCCACCTTGATTTGGAAGTCCGCGAACTACTGCCGCGAACTGCTGGCGGACTACCAGAAGACACACAATGCGTATCCGGCAATCAGAGAATCCGATTACTGGCCGGAATGTCTCGGACCAACCCTGTTCGAACTGCCCGCAGACATCCGACAAGCGATTCAAGACGGGAACGCGGAAGTGCGCACACTCTGCGTACCGCCGGAACTGCTGATCGACGGATTGCCGAAACCCGCTGGTGAAAAACCCCTCGAAGCGGACAGCGAACCGCCGAAGCCGGGCGAGACGCTGGCGGGCAGGGGAGTCGATGGGGTTGGCCAAGGCGCGGAAGCCGAGTTCGTGTTCCGTCGCGTTGGGGAAGATGACTACTTTATTCGAGGCTTCAGGGAGGAAGGCCAAGTCTCGGCGAGTCGAGCAATTGGACTCCATGACCTGTATCGAGTCGTTCAGACTCCGGGGGTTGGCGTCCCGATGAGAGAACTCGACGCCGGGCCGGGAGTGACGCAAGCCAAAGGGGACGAACAAAGCTGTCAACCCGCGTTCGATGGCGAGACGCGCAAGCAACTCGCCGCCAGGAGGAGCGAACTCAAAAACGACATCGAATCAGCCAAGAGCGACCTGGAACGGAATGAACTACAAGGGGAACTCGACCAGTTGGAATCCAGTGCAAAGGCGATGACTGGACTCAGCGGGAAACCCCGAGACCTCAACAATCCACTCAACAATCTGCGACCGAAATTTCTCGGAAGAAAGGCGACGGTCATTGCACTGATTCGTAAACAGAAATTGCCGACGCTCGCCGATCACTTCGAAGCGACCGTGACAAGTGAGGCGGGTTGTTTGATCTACTCGCCTGGAGTTCAGAATCTCAGTTGGGACACGTCAGACAAGAAGTAAGATCAGAACTGACAAAGTAAGACCGAAAGTTACGCCATATCCAGTGAAGGGCGAGCGACGCCTGTAGTCGCCGCCGAACGACTCTCGTTCAATTGGAAGATGTGCCATGAAAGAAGCTGCCCTGAGTCCCCCGCTGGACTCGCCCGCGATGCTGATTGATGTCGAGCAAGTGGCGGCGATCCTCAGCGTCTCGGCTCGCACCGTGTACCGGATGTCGGACATGGGAGCGATGCCGCGACCTCGACACCTCAATACGCTCATCCGCTGGTCGCGACTCGAAATTGAGACTTGGGTGAATGCTGGCTGTCCGTCCTGTCGTCCCTCGAAAGGCGGTGCGAGATGATTGCGACCGAAGGCCGCGAACGCGGCGAGAAGCGGGCGGAACGGGGCGTCCAGCGGGCTGCATATTCGCACGAACCGCAAATCCGGCGGGACACACTGCGATTCCTGGCCGCGCTGCTGGCGAGTCCCAACGGCTGTGCAACGCTCGACGATG